>NZ_CP039904.1:1937500-2154279 GCF_005221385.1 Agrobacterium tumefaciens
TCGCCCCACCTTCACCTGTTCGCCTTACCTGCTGGATAGTGCCCCAAGTGCCGGTGAATCGATCGGCTGGGCCGAATCGAATGCGGTGATCTTCGCCAATACGGTGCTCGGTGCCCGCACCGCAAAGCACCCGGATTTTCTCGACCTCTGCATTGCGATGACGGGCAGGGCGCCGCTTTCGGGGGTCTATCTCAAGGAAAACCGCAGGCCGCAGCGCATCGTCGATGTGGCGTTGCCAGCTGGTATCGATGATGCCTTCTGGCCGCTCGTTGGCTATCTCGCCGGCAAGGCCGCGCCGGATTGTATTCCGTTGCTGCGTGGTCTCGGGGCCGCAAAGCCGTCGCGGGACGATCTCAAGGCGTTGTGTGCCGCCTTCGGCACCACCTCCGCCTCGCCCATGCTGCATATCGAGGGCGTGACGCCGGAGGCAGAACTAGCGCCGCTCGAAACCGCCGAGACCGTCACCATTTCGCTCGCCGATATGGCTGCCGGCTGGTCGCTTCTGAACGAGGGACCGGAAGAGGTGCAGCTTGTCGCCATCGGCAGCCCGCATGCCTCGCTGGAGGAATGCCACGCCCTTGCCGCCGTGTTCAATGGCCGCAAACGCCATGCGGATGTCGCCGTCATCGTCACCGCCGGCCAGCAGGTCATCGATGCGGCTGTGCAGGACGGCACGTTGCAGAGTTTGAAGGACAGCGGCGTGCAGGTGCTGCCGGATCTCTGCTGGTGTTCGATTTCCGAGCCGGTCTTCCCGACGAAGACGCGCGCACTCATGACCAATTCCGGCAAATACGCCCATTACGGTCCCGGTCTCAGCGGCCGCGCTGTGCGCTTCGGCAGCCTTGCCGATTGCGTCGAAAGCGCGCTGACCGGCCGTGCCGTATCCCGCCTTCCTGTCTGGCTTTCCTGAGGAGAACTGAATGCGCAGTATCAAGACAGTTCATGTAATTTCCGCCCATGCGGAAGGTGAAGTGGGGGATGTTATCGTTGGTGGGGTGAAGCCGCCGCCGGGGGAGACGATCTGGGAACAGAGCCGTTTCATCGCCCGCGATGAGACCCTGCGCAACTTCGTGCTCAACGAGCCGCGCGGCGGCGTGTTCCGCCACGTCAATCTGCTGGTGCCGCCGAAACATCCGGATGCGGATGCCGCCTTCATCATCATGGAGCCGGAGGATACACCGCCCATGTCCGGCTCCAATTCCATCTGCGTTTCCACCGTGCTTCTGGATGGTGGTATCGTGCCGATGCAGGAACCGGAAACCCATATGCTGCTGGAAGCTCCCGGTGGACTGGTGAAGGTGCGCGCCGAATGCCGCAACGGCAAGGCCGAGCGCATTTTCGTGCAGAACCTGCCGAGCTTTGCCGCAAAACTCGACGCCGAACTCGAGGTCGAAGGTCTCGGAACGCTGAAGGTAGATACCGCTTATGGTGGCGACAGCTTCGTCATCGTTGATGCCGAGGCGATGGGTTTCAGCCTGAAGCCGGAAGAGGCGCATGAGATTGCCCGCCTCGGTGTGCGCATCACCAATGCCGCCAACAGGGCTTTGGGCTTCGACCATCCCGAAAACCCGGACTGGCGGCATTTTTCCTTCTGCCTTTTCGCCGGCAAGGTGGAACGCACGGCGGAAGGTCTCAGGGCAGGGGCGGCCGTCGCCATCCAGCCGGGCAAGGTGGACCGCTCGCCGACCGGCACGGCACTTTCGGCCCGCATGGCCGTGCTGCATGCGCGCGGCGAAATGAAGGAAGGCGAAACGCTGACGGCGGTATCGCTGATCGGCTCCACCTTCACCGGCCGCATCCTCGGAACCACAACAGTCGGCGACCGCCCGGCCATCCTGCCGGAAATCTCCGGCCGCGGCTGGGTTACCGGCATCCATCAGCATATGCTCGATCCGTCGGATCCATGGCCGGAAGGGTATCGGCTGACGGATACCTGGGGTGCGAGGTAATAAGAGCCTTACGGTCGAAACCCAGCTCGGGTGGCGTGTTTCGATGGACCGCAGCGATTCGGCGAGTTTCTTCTCCCCGCCGGGGAGAAGGTGGCCCGAAGGGTCGGATGAGGGGGCGACGTTGCCGGATTTCGGAGAGCTCGCCCCCTCATCCCGCTGCCGCGGACTTCTCCCCGGCGGGGAGAAGAAACAAGCGGCATCCGCTCGTTCCAATAGGGCTAGGCGCTCACAGGCTCAACCGCTTCGTCGTCTCCCGCACGATCAGCTCGAAACCGACATCCACCCGCGCCCCTTCGGGAACAGCGGCATCCTTTTCCGGCTCCAATATCGAAAGCAGCAATTCGCCCGCCTTGCGGCCGATCATCTGGGCATCGACGCGGATCGTTGAAATCGCGGGGTAACATTGGCGGCTGATATCGAAATCGCCGAAACCGAGAATCGACACCTGATCCGGCACGGGAATGCCGCGGCGATGACATTCCATCAGTGCGCCAACGGCGGAAATATCGGAGACCGCGAAAATGCCTTCGACATCGGGCGCCTTCGCGAGCAACGAGCCGAGCGTCTTTGCCCCGTGATCGTAGGAGACAGGCGCGCTGCCTTCCCGGATGATCAGATCGTCGGGAATGCCGGCTTCGCGCAGTGCCGCCGCAAACCCGACAAGGCGGCTTTCGCCGCGCCAGTCGTTCACAGCGCCATCAGCCCGGGAGCCGAGTGCGCCTATGCGCTTTAAACCAAGCGATATCAGATATTTGGCGGCGTTTCTTCCCACTTCGTAGTTGGAGAAACCAACCGCGTGGTCGATCGGATGTTCCGGAACATCCCAGATTTCCACGATCGGAATGCCGGCGCGCATCAGAACTTCGCTCGCCATCTTGGTATGTACGGTGCCGGCAACGACAATCGCGTCGGGACGCCGCTCCATCATGGTGCGGATGACGCGCTCCTCTTCCTGCAGATCATACATCGTATAACCGATCAGCAACTGGTAATCGGCCGCGCGCAGCGCCTTGGCGAGCCCCTGGGCGCTGTCGGCGAAGTTGGAGTTGGTGAGCGTCGGCAGGATGGCGGTGATGAAATTGGTGCGCCGGGAAGAGAGCGAACCGGCGATCCGGTCTGGCACATAACCAAGCTTCTCTATCGCCTTCATCACCTTCTGGCGTGTGTCTTCCGACACCAGGGCAGGATCGGCCAGCACCCGCGAAACGGTCATCTTGGAGACGCCCGCGAGTTTCGAGACGTCGCTCATGGTTGCTTTTTTTGACGTGACTAACGCTGTGGCCAAGGGCGTGCGCTCCACCAAAGCATGTCTCCCTAAATTCGAACCGGTTCAGGACAAGACATACACGAAGATATCAAGGGAAAGCACGCCGTATGATTGCAGATCGATGCGGCGTGCACCGGATTTATGCGACGCGGCTATAGACCAGATGGTAAAAACGGCCGTCGCACATGCTCATCATCTCGTCCGTCAGCACCCGGCCTTCCAGCCGGACGGGGGAAACCAGCGCTTCCTCCACCGCCTCCATCGACGGATAGTCGATTTCCTGCACCATGATGATCGCAGCCGCGTCCGGATCGGTGCGCTCGGTGCGCATCACCCGCACGGCCTGCGCATTCGGCATGCGTTTCCAGACGGGCAGCAATTTCTCCTCGACGATGCGGAAAAACTCCTCCTCCCGGCCGGGGTGAATCCTGCCTTCGAAAATTGCCGAGCGTGTGTACATGTTTCCCTCCCGAATGAATGCCGACCAAAACAGTTCTGTAGATCGGACTTGCAATGATACCGATAACATGCATTATTGATCCTGCCAAGAACGTGAAATGGTGTCGAACAGAGGAAAATCGATAACCAGCCGAAAACATTGAATTTCATTGGAAATTCCAGCTGTTTTTGATCTTCGCGTCCCCTTGGGAGGAGTTTTTAGTCAATCGCGACAGAATGTTATCGAGAACATTTTGTCCTTTGCGCAAGGCCGCTGTTCCTGTCGAACAGCCACTATAAGGTTGGAGGAGAAACCATGAGCATTTCAAGATTTCTGAAAAACATGACCGTTGCCGTCGGTGTTGCAGCAGCAACGCTCGCCGCAACCACATCCGCCCATGCCGTCTCGCTCAGCGAGATCACGGCGCGCGGCAAGGTCAAGATCGGTGTTCTCACCGGCGCTCCGCCAATGGGCATGGTGGACGAGAAGGGCAATCCTTCCGGTTACGACGTCGATGTCGCCAATCTTATCGGTTCTTACCTGTCGCTGCCGGTGGAGCTGGTGCCGCTGACGCCGCCCGCCCGCATTCCGGCACTTCAGACCGGCAAGGTCGATTTCCTTGTCGCGACGCTCGCACCGACCGGTGAACGCGCCAAGACCGTGATGTTCACGCAGCCCTACAGCGCCTTCAACATGGACATCATCTCCGGCAAGGACCAGAAGTTCGAAAATCTCGACAGCCTCAAGGGCAAGCGCGTCTCGGTCAATCGTGGTTCCTCGCAGGAAACAGCGCTGCGCAAGGCCAATGTCGAAGGTCTCGAAATCGTCGTTTACGAAGACGATTCCACCAGCGCGCAGGCTTTGCTTGCCGGTCAGGTGGATGCCGTCGCACTGCCGTCCACGGTTGGCGAAGCGATCATCAAGCAGCGCCCGGAGGCTGGTCTGCAGGTTGGTTTCACCTTCTTCCAACAGGGCAATTCCATGGCGACGAAGCTTGAGGATTTCGAGCTGCGCCAGTGGCTGAACACCTCCATCTACCTCATGAAGATGTCGGGTGATCTCGACCGTATCTCGGTGAAGTGGACCGGCCGTCCGCTGCCGCAATTGCCAAGCTTCTGATTGAGCCTTTCAACGCGTCCGCCGGAGGAAAATTCCGGCGGACCGGGAAATGTCAACGGAGTGACGCATGTCCTATACTTTTCAATTCGGCGCGCTCGCCCAATATCAGAATGAAATTCTGAACGGCATATGGCTGACGATCAAGCTGTCTGTCCTGTCCATCGTGCTCGGCTGCGCTTTCGGCATTCTTTTGGCCTCGCTGCGGTCCATCAATGGCGGCATTGTCCGCATCATCGTGGACGCCTATGTGGAGGTGATCCGCAATACGCCGTTTCTTGTGCAGCTGTTCATCGTCTATTTCGGCCTGCCGGGCCTCGGCTTCAGGGTAGGGGCGGATACGGCGGCGCTGATCGGCATGACGATCAATCTTGCGGCCTATTCGACGGAAATCATCCGCGCCGGCATCGAGGCTGTGCACAAGTCGCAGATCGAGGCAGGCGAGGCGCTGGGCTTCACCAGATACCAGATCTATCGCCACGTCATCATCGTGCCTGCCATCGCCAAGGTCTATCCCTCGCTGTGCAGCCAGTTCGTGCTGATGATGCTGGCGTCGAGCATATGCTCGGCCATTTCCACCCATGAGCTTGCGGCTGCCGCAGCCTTCGTGGAATCGCAGACCTATCGCTCCTTCGAAGTCTATATCGTCGTCACGCTCATCTATCTTGCGCTGGCGCTCAGCCTGCGGCTCATCCTTGCCCTTATCGGCATGTGGCTGTTTGGCCGCCGCGTGGCTCGCAAGACGATGACCGCTATGCCGGAGGTGCAGTCATGACTCTTCGAACTTTCGGCTGGAACGAATTCGGTTTCCTGCTGACCGCCCTGCAATGGACCGTGCTTTTGACGATCATTGCGCTTATCGGCGGTGGCATCGTCGGCTTTTTCATCGCTCTTGCCCGCACCTCGGATAACAAGCTGCTGCGCATTGCCGCCGGCACCTATATCCAGGTCATCCAGGGCATTCCGGTGCTGATGATCCTGTTCCTGTCCTATTACGGCCTCAGCCTTGCCGGACTGGAACTGCCGCCTTTGATCGCCGCCGGCGCGTCGATGACCATCTATACATCAGGTTATCTTGCCGAAATCTGGCGCGGCTGCATCCAGGCGGTGCCGAAGCAGCAATGGGAAGCATCGGAATCGCTGGCGTTGACCCGCGCCCAGCAATATCGCTACGTCATCCTGCCGCAGGCGATCCGCATTTCCCTGCCGCCGACCGTCGGTTTCGCCGTCCAGGTCGTCAAGAATACGTCCATCGCATCGATCATCGGTTTCGTCGAACTGGCGAGAGCGGGGCAGCTCATCAACAATGCCACGTTCCAGCCGTTCCGCGTCTTTGTCGCGGTGGCCGTGCTTTATTTCATCGTCTGCTACCCGTTGTCCCAGCTGTCGCGTTGGCTGGAAAGGAGGCTTCATGCCGGAAGTAATCGTTGAAAACGTTCACAAGAGCTTTGGCGCTCTGGAAGTCCTGAAAGGCGTTTCGCTTTCGGTCGGCCGTGGTGAAGTCTTCGCCCTCATCGGCCGCTCTGGCTCGGGCAAGAGCACGCTGTTGCGCTGCATGAATGGGTTGGAGAAGATCAATTCGGGCCGCATCGAAATTGCCGGTCATGCCATTGGCGAAGATGCCAAGGCGCTGCGCAAGCTGCGCACCGATGTCGGCATCGTGTTCCAGAGCTACAATCTCTTCCCGCATTTGACGGTCGGCGAAAACATCATGCTCGCGCCGCGCATCGTCAAGGATGTGGCGAAATCGGAAACAAAGGATATCGCCCGCGAGGTCCTGCAACTCGTCGGCCTGTCGGAGAAATTCGATTCCTATCCCGACCAGCTGTCCGGCGGCCAGCAGCAGCGCGTGGCAATTGCCCGCTCGCTCGCCATGCGACCGAAGGTGATGTTGTTCGACGAGGTGACCTCGGCGCTCGACCCCGAATTGACCGAGGAAGTGCTGACCGTCATGGAAAACCTCGCCAAAGGCGGCATGACCATGATCCTCGTTACCCATGAAATGGCCTTTGCGCGCCGCGTGGCGACTGAAACCATCTTCATGCACAAGGGCAAGATCTGGGAGCAGGGCCGTTCTTCGGAACTTTTCGCCAATCCGCAAACGCCGGAACTCCGGCAATTCGTCAAGGCCGATGTGAAGTAATTCACCGGCGCAAAGGAAAGTCCATGACCACTGAAATCGTGCAACTGTGCCCGCTCATTCCGGCACTGGAAGAAGAACTCGCGCAGCGTTTCACCGTGCATCGCCTGTTCGAAGCTTCGGGCAAGGCGGCGTTCCTTGCTGAAAAGGGCGCCGCGATCCGCGGCGTCGTCACCGGCGGCCATATCGGCCTGCCGGCGGATATCGGCGCCGCACTTCCCAATCTTGAAATCGTCGCCATCAACGGTGTCGGTTTCGACAAAGTCGATCTGACTGACGCGAAACAACGCGGTTTCCGTGTCTCCAACACGCCTGACGTGCTGACGGCTGATGTCGCCGATCTTGCGCTTGGCCTCGTTCTGGCGCAGGCGCGCAAGCTGCCGCAGGCCGACCAGCATGTGCGTACCGGTCAATGGCTGAAGGGCGATATGGGGCTTTCCACCCGTGTGGCTGGCCGTCGTTACGGCATTTTCGGCCTCGGCCGCATCGGTCAGGCAATTGCAAAGAGGCTCGAAGGTTTTGATGCGCGGATTTCCTATACCGCCAGAAACCGTCGCGACGTCGCCTATGACTATCACGACAGCATAGAGGCGCTGGCCGCCAATTGCGACGTGCTGATCATCGCCGCCGCCGCCACCGCCGAAACGCGCCATATCGTCAATGCCGATGTGCTGAAGGCACTTGGGCCGCAGGGCGTGCTTGTCAACGTGGCACGCGGTTCGCTGGTGGATGAAAAGGCGCTGGTCGAGGCGCTGTCAAACGGCACGATCGGTGGTGCGGCCCTCGACGTCTTCGAGGATGAGCCGCATGTGCCGGAAGCGCTTTTCGCCTTCGACACCGTCACGCTTGCCCCGCATGTCGGCAGCGGCACGCACCAGACGCGACGCGCCATGGCCGATCTCGTTCTTGCCAATCTTGACGCGCATTTTGCGGGCAAGGAACTGCCGACCCCGGTGGTCTGACATACCTCTATCTGAGCCTGTAATCCGACGGCGCGGCTTTTATCCGCGCCGTTTCGATTCGTGCTGTCGGCTGTTCCTGATTTAGCATGTAAAAGGCAGTCATTCGCCGGTAATCTCGGCCTGTCGTTCATATTTATATAATATGTATAATCCTACTATTCTGCTTCCTTATAAAGCGATGAGGCGGAGAGGTGCGTTCCAAAGGCCCGAAGACACCCGTGCAGAACCGGATGTCGCGAACCAAGCGCGGCGTAGCGCCATCTGCCTCTCCTGCAACGACTGAAAACCCCAATACCTCCGACCGGCATGTGCTTCTGGAAGCGATGATCAATCATGTGCCGGATTTCATCTATGCCAAGGATCTGGAGGGTCGTTTTCTTTTTGCCAACCGCGCCATCGTTACGGAAAACGGCTTTGAAAGTGTCGAAGAACTGATCGGGCTCACCGACGGCGACATTCACGGAGATGCGGCGCAGCGGGCCGGCATTCCCGATACCGAAGCGCGGGTGATGCGCACCGGAGAGCCTGATCTTGGCTATGAGGAACCCGCCATGCGCGGCGATATCGACCGTTGGTTGATGATGTCGCGTGTGCCCTTGAAGGATGAGGCCGGCAAGATCATTGGCGTGGTTGGCGCTTCCAGGGACATAACCCAGAAAAAGGCCTCGGAAAGACTGCTTCAGGCACAGGCGCGTATTCTGGAAATGATTGTCGCGGCGGCGCGGATCGAAGATTTTCTCGACGAATTCGTCAAGGCCATTGAAAATCTTGCCACCGGGCTTGCCTGCGCTGTCAGGGTGTTCGAGGCGGCGGCGGGCGAACCTTCCGTTTATGTCTCTCCGGCGCTGATGCCGCATGAGGGTCTGACGGCGCGCATTTCCACAGTCAACGATCCCGGGAGCCTTATCTATCCGGCCGACAGCACGGCTTTCAGTTTCGATATTCCCGCCAGCGAGGGCAAGGCGCATGGTTTTGTCTGGTGCGTGCTGGCGGGCCGCCAGCCGGATGCGGCGCTGGTAGAGTTCATCGGGGCTGCCGCCCGCATGGCGGGGCTGGCGATCGACCGGAAACGTGCCGCGGAGCATATAGCCTTTCTAGCCGATCACGACATGCTGACCCGGCTACCTAATCGCCGTTTTCTCGATACGCGGCTACCGGAAATATTGGCGGTGGCGGCAAAGGCAAAACGGAAGGTCGGCATCGGTTTTCTCGATCTCGATAATTTCAAGCAGATCAATGATACGCTTGGTCACAGCGTTGGCGACGCGCTACTTTCGAAAACGGCGGAGCGCATCGCTCATAGCCTCAGCCGCAACGATCTCGTGCTGCGGGTGGGCGGCGACGAATTCGTCGTCATTCTGGAAAAGCAGAAAGACAGTTTCGAAAACCGTCTGCAGCGTATTCAGGCGGCGGTTTCGCAGCCGCTGCGCATCGGCAATTACGATATCAAGGTCACCTGCAGCATCGGCATGGCGTTTTTTCCCGAGCACGGGGAGACCACGGCGGAAATCGTCGCTGCCGCCGACCTTGCCATGTATGAGGCCAAACATAATGGCCGGAATGGCATCGCCACTTTCACACCGCGCATGGCGGACGATCTGAGAAAGAAGTTCACCCGCATCGAGGAATTGCGCAAGGCTGTGGAGCGGGATGAGTTTGTTCTGCATTTCCAGCCGCAGGTTGATCTTCTCACCGGCCGCATCAGCGGGGTGGAGGCGCTGGTGCGCTGGCAGCATCCGGTGGAAGGTCTGCTGGCTCCGTCGGAATTCATCGGTCTTGCCGAGGAAACCGGCCTCATTGTGGAGCTTGGGGAAAGCATTCTGAAAAAGGCATGCCAGCAGGCGCAGGCTTGGATCGTGGCCGGCCTGTCGCCCATCAAAATGGCGGTCAATATCTCACCCCGGCAGTTTCAGGGCGGACTTGTGGAGCAGATACAGTCGGTGCTGAAGGAAACCGGTCTTTCGCCCTCGCTGCTCGAAATCGAAATCACCGAGACGCTTATCATTCAGGATGTCGAAACATCGGTGCGGATCATGCGCTCCATCAAGCAGATGGGCGTCAGCCTCTCGCTGGACGATTTCGGCATCGGTTATTCCTGCCTCGGCATGCTCAAGACCTTTCCCCTGTCCTGCATGAAGATAGACCGCTCGTTCCTCACCCACCTGCCGGAAAAAACCAAGGACAGCGCCATCGTCTCGATCATGATTCAGCTTGCTGGATCTCTGGATATCGATGTCATTGCCGAGGGAGTGGAGACCGGCGAACAGGCGGCGTTTTTGCGCGCCGCCGGCTGCCCCTACGGGCAGGGTTATTATTTCAGTCGCCCGGTGCAGGCGGACGTGATTGAAGACATGCTGGCGAAGATGACGACATTCCCGACGGGCCCTGCCGGCGATCTGCAATAAACCCCACTTGGTGGCCCTGTTTTGACTGGCCTGATCTGAGCGACGCCGGAAAGGCTCCGGTAGGGTCCGCACGCCTTTTTATTACAATAATCTCAAACGTCTTTGTGATTGTTCCGGGTCAGGATGCCGGGCAACCGTCTTTCGTGGTGGAGAGCATTTTTATTTCATAATAAATAAAACAATTGTATTCGATTATTTCTATTAAGTAATAAATGATGTTATTTTAAAATAAAACATGAAATTATTATATTTTAAACTATTGATTTGTTGTAATTTTACTACTTAATCCAATTGTGTACTTTTATTGTATTTGTAATCCGCCGATTTGAATTGCGAGTCTCCCGCACTTTCTGTCATTTGCTCAGTCAGCGCAGGGAAGCGGGCGGCAGGGAAAGACCAGCCCTCAAATTTGCGCATTCGTTGAAAAATTTTTGACTGGAGATTAAAAATGAACATCAAGAGCCTTCTTATCGGCTCCGCTGCGGCTCTCGCAGCAGTATCCGGCGCACAGGCCGCTGACGCAATCGTCGCTGCCGAGCCGGAAGCCATGGAATACGTTCGCGTTTGCGACGCTTTCGGCACCGGCTTCTTCTACATCCCCGGCACCGAAACCTGCCTGAAGTTCGACGGTTACATCCGTTTCCAGACCGACTTCGGTCGTGACCAGTCCGGCACGTCTGACTGGAACACGTTCACGCGCGCTCAGTTCAACGTTGATACCCGTTCGGACACCGAGCTCGGCGCTCTGCGCGGTTACTTCGGCTTCCGCGGCCAAGCCAACAACGACAGCAGCCGTGGCGTCGTTCTCGACCAGGCTTTCATCGAACTCAGCGGCCTGAAGGTCGGTTTCTACTACAACTGGTGGGATGACGGTCTCTCTGGTGAAGTCGACAACCTCAGCTCCAACCAGACCCGCCTGAACGCCATCCGTTACACCTACGACGCTGGCTCTTTCTACGCTGGTGTTGCAGTTGAAGAACTCGAAGGCGTTATCGCTGGCAACTCGATCAGCGGAACGACCATTCAGCGCAACAACCTCGGCGTCAACCAGAACAACTGGACGAGCCTCAACCGCCAGGGCGACAACAATGTTGGCGTCAGCGCCATCATCGGTGCAAAGTTCGGCGGCGTTAAGGCTAACCTGCTTGGCGGTTACGACACCGACGCTGAAAACGGTGCTATCCGTGCTATCGTAACGGCTGAAGTCGGTCCTGGTACGTTCGGCCTCGCCGGCGTATGGGCTTCTGGTGCCAACGCGTACTACGAAGAGTCCGAGTGGTCTGTTGCTGCTGAATACGCAGTCAAGGCAACCGACAAGCTGACCATCACCCCCGGCGTTCAGTACTTCCGTACGCTGGACATCGGCACCGATGGCGACTTCGTTGGCAACCGCGATGCATGGCGCGCTGGTGTAGCTGTTGGCTACAAGATCACTTCCGGCCTTTCCACGCTCGTTTCGGTTAACTACCAGAGCGTTGACGGCGATGAGCGCGTTCGTAGCGGCGTCGGCAGCGGTGCTGGCGACCAGTGGACCGGTTTCGTTCGCCTGCAGCGTTCGTTCTAATAGAGCGCAATAAAAAAGCATAACCGGGTTAGACAACTCAGATCCACCCCGTTTCCGAACGGGTGAGTCACTAGCTCCAGTCAAAGTTCCTGACATGATGTCAGGTTTGCTCCCCGGACCCCTCCAGGCCGGGGAGTTTTTGTTTCTGTACAAGGTCTCCGGCAATTCACTTCCGCTATCGGAAGAATGCCGGCCCATTGCCCTCTTCTTGGTCAGTACCGCCCTGTTGCCCATGGGCCGCCGGCTCCGGTGGCCGGGGAGGGTGGACAGGTTCTTCGAAGGTCCGCAACAGGCGGCCCCAACCCGGATCGTGCATATGCGCTTCAAGACCGGCACGGGCGGCGAGTGCCAGCGCTTCTCGCTGGCCGAAGTTAAGTGCTGCATCAACGTCGGTTGTCAGAACCCGGCCGTTTTCCATCAACATCCTGCCATCCACGAAGACGGTATCGACATCGCTGCCCAGCACCTGATGCACCAGCCGGTGCACCGGCATCCACATCGGCATCAGATGCGGTTTGCGCATGTCGATGATGACGACATCGGCCTTTTTGCCGATCTCCAGCGAGCCGATCTCGTTTTCCATGCCGATGGCATGGGCGGCGTCGATGGTGATCATTTCGAATATCTTGCCGGGCGGCAGCAGGTAACGATCATGGTTGTGCAGCAGGTGCTGGGTGAATTGCGCCAGACGTGCCGTCTGCAACATGTCGAAATGACGGCTGGGGGCCGCGCCGTCGGTGGTGATGGCAACGCGAATGCCTTTCGACATCATTTCCATGATTGGCGTCGCCCGACCGGGCGGGGCGTGGGTAACGCGAGTTCCCGTTTCGGCCAGAATGTCGATCTCGTCATGCGAGATGCCCCAGCAATGCTGAAGATGGATATCAGGGCCAAGCAGCGCATTTTCCTTGTCCTGAAACGCCATGCGAATCTGGCCCGCAAAAGCGTCCGAATGTAGCCTGACGCCGGTCTTTCGTGCCGTTTCGCGGATCCGGCGCGCCTGCATCCGGTCATTTTCCGTCAGTTTCACCGACTGATCGGGTGTCGAGGCATTGGAGGGCTCCACTGACGGAACGATGGTGAAAGGTGTGAGGAAAACGCTGATGCGGCCATCCGCCGTGCCGTTCAGGGCCTCGATGGTTGCCTCGCTGCCTTCGATCATCTCTTCGAAGCTGATATGACGGCGCTCCGGCGAACCGCTTTCCCATCGGGTGACGGGGTGCGGCCATGGCAGGCCGGAAGGGCCGACACAGATGATTTCGCGAAGGCCGATCTCCTCATAGGCGCGTGCATGGTTGATAGCGAAGAGGGGATCGTCGGCGCGCGGCATCGAGGTGATGATGCTGGCGCCGGTCGTCACGCCGGCGCGTAACCGCTCGATGCCGGAGACCAGGCCGTCGGCGTACCAGTAATCGCGGGTGACGTAGTGATAATAGGTCGGTGTCACGACCTTCATCCACATGGCATTGGTATCGGCGGCAATGCTGCGGATGAGCGCATGCCCGGCATGGCCATGCGCATCGATCAGGCCGGGAATGATGAGTTTGCCCCGGCAGTCTATGATCTGCTTGCCGGGGTGGCGTGAAGCGAGTTCCCCGGCCGGGCCGATGTCAACGATACGATCATCCTGAATGGCAAGGCCGCCATCCTCGATAATCCGTCTTTCGCGATCCACGGTGACGATCGTGCCATGCAGCAGCAGATAATTTCCCATTCGCCTTCTCCCATATGTTTGCAGTCGGTATCCAGAATTTCACAATTTTGAATACGATAATTGTCAACAATATTATTGACAATAAGCCCGTGCAAAACAATACTCCCCTTGCTCAGCCGCCAGCCGGCTTTCCAACGACCTATAAAAAGGGGGGATCAAATGTCCCGAATTAGAAGTTTTGTCCTGGCCGCCATGGCCGCCGCCGCCATTGCCGCTCCCGCAAGCGCAGAGACCCTACGCTGGGGTAGCCGCGCCGATCTTTATTCGCTCGATCCGTATTCGGTGCCTTCCACCTCCAACCTTGCGTTCCTCAATCACATCTATGAAGGGCTCGTCCGTTACGGGCCGGACTTCAAGATCGAGCCGGCGCTGGCGACGGAGTGGAAGCTCGTTGATGGAAAGACCTGGCGTTTCACCCTGCGCAAGGGTGTGAAGTTCCATGACGGCTCGGATTTCACCGCTGACGATGTTGTTGCGTCCTTCACGCGCGCTTCCGATGCCACCTCGCCATTGCGCGGCAATATTCCGGTCTTTGCCGGCGTGAAGAAGGTCGATGACTACACTGTCGATCTCGACGTCACCGCGCCGACCTCGCTTTTCCTGAACGACATTACCAATATCTTCATCTTCAATGCCAAGTGGTTGAAGGATAACAATAGCGAGAAGCCGACCGATTTTGCCTCCAAGGTCGACGGTTATACGACGATGCACACCAATGGCACCGGGCCGTTCAGGCTCGAAAGCCGTGTGCCCGATAGCAAGACGGTTCTCGTCGCCAATGATGGCTGGTGGGATCAGAAGAAGCACAATCTCGACCGTATTGAATTTGTACCGATCGCCTCTGCCGCGACCCGTGTTGCAGCGCTGCTTTCCGGCGAAATCGACCTGATCGATTCCGCGCCGATCCAGGATTTGCCGCGGCTCGAAACCTCGGCCAATATCACGGTGAAGAAGCGCACCGAACTGCGCACGCTGTTCATCGGTTTCAACCGTCGCGAAAAGCTGGAAGACGGCAAGCCCAACCCGTTTAATGACCTGCGTGTGCGTCAGGCATTCGAGGCCTCGCTTGATCGCGATCTCATCAACAAGAAGGTCATGCGCGGCCTTGCAAGACCTTCCGGCTCGCTCATCGCGCCTGAAATCGCCGGTTATGCCAAGTCGCTCGATACCTATGAACCCGCCGATCCGGCAAAAGCACAAAAGCTGCTTGCCGATGCAGGCATGAAGAACCTTGCTTTCACCTATACCTGCATGAACGACGAAAGCATCAATGAGGAAGATATCTGCTCCGGTGTCGCCAACATGCTGAAGCGCGGCGGTTTCCAGCCGACGATCGACATTGCCCCGCGCTCCGTGCAGTCGCCCAAGCGCAATGGCGGCAAGGCGGATGTCTTCAACCTCAGCTGGGCGAACGAGCCGACGCTCGATGCCTTCTCGTTCCTGTCGCAGATACTGTCGACCCGCAAGGGTGCGATGGGTGTCTCCAATTATGGCGGCTGGTCGAACCCCGAAATCGACAAGCTGGTCGATCAGGCGGCGCAGGAGCAGGACAACACCAAACGTCTGGCGCTTGAAGAAGCTGCATTGAAGATCGCCAAGGATGAAACCATGCTTGTTCCGCTGCATCAGCAGCCCATTGCTTGGGCCATGCTCGGAAAGGTCAAGAGCGTCGATTTCCGTGCCGATAACAAGCCGCGTCACTGGCTGACACAGCTCGACAAATAATGCAGGATGCAGGAAGGGCGTCGGCCAGTCGCCGAACGCCTTTCCAGCCTTTCCGGCGCAGTCGCCTCAGCCGTTCAAACCGTGATCCCCAGGGACAGGGAAGGCCGAAATGCGATCCTCCGCCGGTGCAATTGTCGACAATGTGACAGGCTCATGCGCGAGGCATCGCATCGTTGCGAAAGCTCTGCCCTGTCTCTGCAAGAGAATGGTCGAACCTGACAGGCCTTGTGGCGCGGGTTCTGATCCGAGAGGTAACCATGCTGGTTTTCATCATCAAGCGTTTGGGAAATGCCGTGCTCGTCATGCTTTCCGTCGCGCTTATCGCATTTCTCATTTTCCGGCTCGCGGGTGATCCCGTTGAACTGATGGTCGGCGAACAGACCTCGCAGGAGGATCGGGCGGCCCTGCGTGAGCGCCTCGGCCTCAATGACAGTCTGCCGACGCAATATCTGCGGTTTGTCAAAGATGCGGCAGAAGGCAATTTCGGCGTTTCCTATCGCAACGGCCAGCAGGTGCTGCCGCTGATAGCGGAGAGGTTTCCGGCAACGCTGGAGCTTGTTCTTGTCGCCACCGTCCTGTCGCTGGTCGTCGGCCTGCCGCTCGGGGTGCTGACGGCGATCAGACGTGGTAAATGGTATACGGAGGGCCTGCAGTTCCTGTCGATCGTCGGCGTTTCCCTGCCGAGTTTCGTCGTCGGCATCCTGCTCATTCTCGTCTTTTCGGTGTCGCTCGGCTGGGCGCCGGCCTTCGGTCGCGGAGATGTGGTGCAGATCGGCTGGTGGTCCACCGGGTTGCTGACCTCCTCCGGTCGTGCGGCCATCATTTTGCCGGCCATTGCGCTTTCGCTTTATCAGATCACGCTCGTCATGCGTCTGGTTCGCGCCGAGATGCTGGAGGTGCTGCGATCCGATTTCGTGAAATTCGCGCGTGCCCGCGGCATTCCCCGCTGGCGCATCTATTTCCGCCATGCGCTTCGCAACTGTCTTATGCCTGTTGTGACGCTGACGACGATGAATGTCGGCTCGCTCATCGCCTTCGCACTGATTACGGAAACGGTGTTCCAGTGGCCGGGCATGGGCATGCTGTTCATACAGGCGGTGACGTTTCTCGATATTCCCGTCATGGCGGCCTATCTCTGCATCATTTCCTTCATCTTCGTTGTTCTCAACACGTTCGTCGACATTGCCTATGCGGTGATCGATCCGCGTCTGCGCACCGCGCGTTAACCGAAGGGAGCCGGTTCCATGACAGACCTTCCACAAATGGTAAAACCCGCCCGTCGGTCGATTTTCAGCCGCCTGCGCGACAGCGATCTCTACTGGTCCTTCAGTCGCAGCAAATCGGCGAAGATCAGTGCGCTGGTCCTCGCAATCCTGATCCTTGCTGCCATATTCGCGCCATTGATCGCCCCCCAGAACCCCTATGACGGCGCTTCGCTGGACATGTGGAAGGCCGAGCTGCCGCCGGTTTGGCAGGAGGGCGGCGAATGGCCCTATCTGCTCGGCACCGATACGCAGGGGCGGGACATGCTCTCCGCCATTCTCTACGGCACGCGCATATCGATCGTCATCGGCGTCGCTTCCGTGGCGCTGTCGCTTGTCATCGGCATGACCGCGGGATTGATTGCCGGTTACTTCGGTGGCTTTGCCGACAATCTCCTGATGCGGATCGGCGACATCACGCTCTCCATCCCGACAATTCTGGTGGCCATCCTCGTCTCGACGGTCGTGCGGCAGATGTTGCCGGACAGTCTGCGTGAGGTGGGCGCATCCGCCGTGCTCATTTTCGCCATCGCTCTTTCCGCCTGGGTGCAATATGCCCGCACCGTGCGCGCCCAGGCCATCGTCGAAACCGGCAAGGATTATGTGCAGGCGGCCAAGCTCATCGGCGTTCCCGCCCGCCGTATCATGGCAAACCATATCCTGCCCAATACGCTCACACCGATCATGGTTGCCGCCACGCTCAATTTCGGCATGGCGATCCTGACCGAAGCGACGCTGTCCTTCCTTGGCATCGGCATGCCGCCCAGCCAGCCTTCACTCGGAACGCTGATCCGCATCGGCAATCAGTTCCTGTTCTCGGGTTCGTGGTGGATCGTATTGTTTCCCGTTTTCCAGCTCTGTCTGCTCGTCGTCACCGTCAACCTTCTGGGTGACTGGCTGCGCGATGCGCTCAATCCGAAACTGAGGTGAGTTCCATGCATGATCTTCTGCTCCGCAACATCAGGCCCATGGCGGGCGATACCTGCGACGTTCTGATCAGGCAGGGAAAGATAGCCGGTTTCGGAAAATTCGAGGCCGAACCGGGCATGCCGGTCGAGGAGGGGAATGGCGCGATTGCCGTTCCCGGCCTTATCGATGCCCATACCCACCTCGACAAGACGACATGGGGCATGCCCTGGCATGTTAATAATCGCGCGGCGATCCTGCGCCAGCGGATCGACTTTGAACGCGATAACCGGACACAGATCGGCATCGATCCGCACCGCCAGTCCATGCGACACGCCATCGGCCTTGCGGCAAATGGCGGCACGCATATTCGCAGCCACGTGGATATCGACCCGACCCATGGCCTGACGCTCGTGGAAGGTATCTGGGAGACCCGCGAGAAGCTGAAGGGCATCATCGACATCGAAGTCGTCGCCTTCCCGCAATCCGGCGTCATGGTCATGCCCGGCACCGTGGAACTTCTGGACGAAGCCTTGAAACAGGGCTGCGAAGTGCTTGGCGGTATCGATCCCTGCGGCATCGACCGCGATCCGAAAGGCCAGCTGGATATTCTCTTTGCGCTTGCGGTCAAGCACGGCGTGCCGATCGACATCCATCTGCATGAGGCCGCCGATCTCGGTGCCTTCACCATGGAGCTGATCTTCGAGCGTATCCGGGCCAATGGCATGCAAGGCAAGGTCGCGATCAGCCATGCCTTTGCCCTTGGAATGAATGATTACCTGCGGGTCGGCAAGCTGATCGAAGAGATTGCAAAGCTCGACGTGGCGATCCTGACGACAGGTGCGCCTTCGGCAAACGTGCCGTCGATCATGCGCCTGAAGGAGGCGGGTGTGCGCGTCGGCGGCGGTTGCGATGGCATTCGTGATACCTGGGGGCCATGGGGCCAGCCGGATATGCTCGACCGGGCAAAGATCATCGGCATGAAGAATGGCCTGCGGTCGGATATAGAACTTGCCCATGTGCTGCATGTGGTCTCGCAGGGCGGCGCCGATGTCATGGGGCTTGGCGATTATGGCCTCAAGGAAGGCTGCGCCGCAGACTTCACGTTGCTTACGGGCGAAACGCTCGCCCATGCCGTGGTCGATATCGCGCCCCGGCCGCTCGTCGTCAAAGGCGGCCGCGTCACCGCCAGAAACGGCAAAGCCATCGTGGAGGCGCCGTGATGAGCGCTGCCTTGCAATCTCTCGCACTTGGCGAACGTCCGTCCGGTCGCACGCTGCTTACCGCAAGCTGGGTTGTCGGACACAAGGATGGATCGCATCGGCTCTTGAAAAACGGCGAGGTGGTCTTCGAGAACGGTGAGATTCTGTTCGTAGGGCACGGCTTTGAAGGCGAGGTCGCCCGTCGCGTCGATTTCGGCAATGCCCTCATCAGCCCTGGCCTGATCGATCTCGACGCGCTTTCCGATCTCGATACGACGATCCTGGGGATCGATCATTACCCCGGCTGGGCCAAGGGCCGGGTCTGGCCGCGATCCTATGTCGAGGCGGGTCCCTACGAGATGTATTCCGTGGAGGAGCTGGCCTTCCAGAAGCGTTTCGCTTTCGGTCAGCTGCTTCTGGGCGGCATTACCACGGCAGCGCCCATCGCTTCCCTGTTTTACCGGCAATGGGGCGAAACCGCCGCCGAATTCGAGGCTGCGGCCGATGCTGCCGGCGAACTCGGCCTGCGCGTCTATCTCAGCCCCGCATACCGCTCCGGCGGCATGGTGCTGGAAGAGCCGGGACGCATGGTGCCTGTATTTGACGAGGAGCGCGGCTTTCAGGGGCTGAAGGATGCGGTGTCCTTCATCGAAAGACAGAGCGGACGCCATGGAGATCTCGTGCGCGGCATGCTCGCACCAGATCGGGTCGAGACATCGACACTCGCCCTGTTGCAAAGAACCGATGCGGCGGCTCGCGATCTTGGCTGCAAGTTTCGTCTGCATATGGCGCAGGGCACGATGGAGGTGGATACCGTCCGCAGCCTTCATGGCTCGACTGCGCCTGTGTGGCTGGCCAAGGCGGGCTTGCTCAGTGACCGCCTTGTCGCGCCGCACGCCACCAATGCGACCGACGAGGATCTGGCGCTTTACGCTGAAAATGGCGTTTCCATCGTCCACTGTCCGCTGGTGTCGGCCAGAGGCGGCAGCAAGCTGTCGTCGTTTTCGTCGTGCCGGCAGCGTGGCATCAACATCGCGATGGGTACGGACACGGCACCGGCCGACATGCTGATGAACCTTCTGGTCGGGCTCATCACCTGCCGCATCAGCGACGGCGTTCCCGACAGGGTTCGCTCGGCCGATCTGTTTGACGCCGCCACGATCGGTGGCGCAAGGGCGCTGGGCCGATCCGATCTCGGACATCTCTCAAAGGGTGCCCGCGCCGATATCGCGGTCTTCGATCTCGATGATACGGTCATGGCTCCGAGCGTCGATCCCATCACGACCATCATTACCGGCGGCTCTGGCAAGATCACGCGTGCGGTCTTCGTTGATGGCCGGCTGTCGATGCGCTCAAGGCAGGTCGCGAATATCGACATGGAGCGCGCCCGCGTTCAGGCGCAGGCGCAGTTCGACGGGCTGATCGCGAAATATCCCGAACGAAGCTGGGCCAATCCGCCCGTTTCGGAAATCTTTCCCCCGAGCTACCCGGTGGAGGTGGACGCCAATGGATAACATGAACCAGTCGGTTATCGATGTTCGCAATCTGAAAGTCGAGTTTCCGGGGCGAAGAGGCACGGTGACGGCGCTTTCGGATGTCAGCCTGTCGATCCGCCCCGGCGAAATCCTCGGTGTGGTGGGAGAATCCGGTGCCGGAAAATCCATGACCGGGCTTGCGATACAGGGCTTGCTGGAAAAGCCCGGCCGCATCGCCGAGGGTGAGATATGGCTGGGATCGCGGCGTATTGACAAGTTGGACGACAGGGCGATGGAGAGCATTCGCGGCCGCGAGATTGGTGCGATCTTTCAGGATCCGCTCACCTCGCTCAATCCCCTCTTTACGGTTGGCGCGCAGCTGCTCGAAACGATCCGCCAGCATCTGCCGCTCTCCAAAAAAGAAGCGCGGGGGCGGGCGGTTCAACTCTTGAAAGATGTCGGCATTCCGTCTCCGGAAGATCGTGTCGATCATTATCCGCATCAGTTCTCCGGCGGCATGCGCCAGCGTGTCGTCATCGCATTGGCGCTGGCGGCTTCGCCGAAGCTCATCATTGCCGACGAGCCGACCACGGCGCTTGACGTATCCATTCAGGCGCAGATCATCGCGCTGCTGCGCAGGCTGTGCAAGGAGAAGCAGACGGCCGTCATGCTGGTCACGCATGATATGGGCGTCATCGCCGAAGCCGCCGATCGCGTCGCCGTGCTTTATGCCGGCAGGCTGATCGAGGTCGGGCCGGTCGAGCAGGTTCTGCATGCGCCGAAACATCCCTATACGCAGGGCCTGATGGCCTCCATCCCCTCGCTCGGCGCGCGCGTGGAGCGGCTCAACCAGATCGACGGGGCGATGCCGCGTCTCGATGCGATCCCCCCGGGCTGCGCCTTCAATCCGCGCTGTGGCTTTGCCGGCCCCCGCTGTCTTCGCGAGCGCCCGGAACTGGAAACGCAGGGCGACAGCGCAAGCGCCTGCTGGATGAATGCAGGAGGAACAGCATGAAAACCCCGGTGACAAAAACACCTGCACTGACGGTGAAGGGTCTGACCAAGACCTTCGATGTTTCCGCCCCGTGGCTCAACCGCGTCATCGAGCGCAAGCCCCGTCAATTCGTGCAGGCCGTCAACGACATCGACTTCACGGTGCCAGCCGGTGGATGTCTCAGCATTGTCGGCGAAAGCGGCTGCGGCAAGTCCACGGTCGCGCGGCTGGTGACAGGGCTGTTCCGTCCAAGCGCCGGTGACTTCCGCTTTGCCAAAGGGCGGAAGGACGCGCCGCTTTCGGCGCAGATGATCTTTCAGGATCCCTATGCTTCGCTCAATCCGCGCTGGCGGGTGAAGAACATCATCGCAGAGCCGATCCGCGAGCTGAAACTGCGCGCCACCCGTGCAGAGACAATGGAGCGGGTGGAGGAACTGCTGCGAACCGTCGGCCTTTCCGCTTCCGATGGCGAGAAATTCCCGCATGAATTTTCCGGCGGTCAGCGCCAGCGCATTTCGATTGCCCGCGCCCTGGCAAGCGAACCGGAGTTTCTCGTCTGCGACGAGCCGACATCTGCACTTGATGTATCGGTGCAGGCACAGGTACTGAACCTGATGCGGCGGCTTCAGGATGAGCTGGGACTGACTTATCTCTTCATCAGCCATGATATGAGTGTGGTTCGCCACATGTCGGACCGTATCGCGGTGATGTATCTCGGTCGCATCGTGGAGGAGGGCGATACGGAGGAGCTATTCGCCCGCCCGCGTCACCCCTATACGCAGCTTTTGTTGCAGACCATTCCCAATATCGAGGCGCCGCGCCGCGACCGGGAACTGGTGGCAGGTGAAGTCCCAAGCCCGCTCAGGCCACCCTCGGGGTGCACGTTCCATCCGCGCTGCCCGCTTGCAACGGCGCGCTGTTCGGCGGAAGTGCCGCAGGTGCGCACGCTTGCCGTCGGCACACGCGTTGCATGCCATCTGGTGGAGGATGAAGAGGTGCTGACGCAGGAGCGGGAGCGCGCCTGACCCGCAGGGTCAGGCGAGTGCAGCCCGCAGATCATGGGAAAGGTCGCGGATTTCGCTGAGATCGAGCTCCGCTTCCACATGTTCCAGGTGATGGGTCATCAGATGCGTGGCTCTCGCCGGGTCGTTATTGGCAATCGCGTCGACAATTTCCGCATGTTCGTCGGGCCCGCAGTTGAATCGGTCCGTGTTGCGGTAAACAGCGGTGATGAGGGAGGAACGCGAAATGAGGTCTCGCATGGTGGTGAACAGGAAATCGGAACCGACCGTTTCCGCAAGCAGCAGGTGGAAGCCGCCGGAAAGCTTGATGATGTCGGTTGTGATATTGTGAGCATTGGCCACGCGCTCCTTCTCGACATGGTCGCGAAGCCGTTTCAGATCGGTCTTGGTGGCGGATTTGCACAGCCGCTCAACGACACATTGTTCCACGGTGCGGCGCACGAAGAACACGTCCCTTGCCTCTTCGACCGAGGGTTTGGAAACGAAGGCGCCGCGATTGGGAACGATGGTGACGAGCCCGTCACGCTCCAGCACGGAAAGCGCCTGGCGGATGCGCGCGCGGCTGACGCCGAAAATGGTGGCGAGCTGCTCTTCCTTCAGCTGCACGCCCGGGCGCAGCCGCCGTTCAGCGATCGACAGCCAGACTTTCTCGACAATTTGCTGCGTGGACTGGCCGTTTTGTTCGGTCATCGGGTTCACTCTCCATTGTGGGTAGAGAAGCGTGATGCGGTGGAAAAAGTCAACCGTTTCAACAGAGTTTTGGTTGCAAGATTGTCAACAATCTGAAATAATATTGTGTACCATAAACAGGGTAGTTGTCATGGAATTCGACTTCACCGCGCTCGAACCACAAAGCCGTTATCGTCTGCTGACGAATTTTATCGGTCCACGGCCGATAGCGCTTGTCACGACGCGTTCGGCCGCCGGCCACAACAACGCGGCGCCGATGAGCTTTTTCAACGTTTTCTCGCATGATCCGCCGATCGTCGTCCTCGGTATTCAGCCGCGTGTGACGGGGGAGGAGAAGGATACGATGGTCAATATTCGCCGAACCGGCGAATTCGTCATCAACATGGTCGATATGGCTCTGTCGGAACAAATGCTCGTTTGCGGCCTCGGTTTCGACAGCGAGGTGGACGAGCTTTCCATGGCGCGGCTGACCGCGACCCCGTGCAGCAAGATCGATGCAAGCTTTGCGGCGGAATCGCCCTGTGCTTTCGAGTGCCGGGTGGAGCGTCTGATCGATTATCCGCGCCGCACACTGGTTCTGGGCGAAGTCGTGCACATGCATGTGCACAAGGATTGCCTCGATGAAGAGGGGCGTTATGTCGATCCGGACCGCTATCAGCCGATCGCGCGCCTTCACGCCGACAATTACATTACTTCGGACCGCCAGTTCGTCCTCAAGGCGCCGGCGATTACCGACTTCATCAAGCCAGACGGCGCGTGAAGGTCCTGAAAGGCTTACCCCGATGCATATTCGCCTGATCAACCCCAACTCTACGGCCTCGATGACGGCGCAGGCGCTCGACAGCGCCTTGCGCGTCAAACACATGGACACGAAAATTTCCGCTGCAAATCCTCTCGATACGTCCGTCAGTATCGAAGGCGGGGCGGATGAGGCGCTGGCTGTTCCGGGCCTGCTGCAGGAGATCCGCAAGGGTGAACAGCTCGGCGTTAACGCCTATGTCATCGCCTGCTTTGACGATCCGGGGCTGCATGCTGCCCGCGAAGTGGCGCGCGGGCCGGTCATCGGCATCTGCCAGGCCGCCGTGCAGGTGGCCATGACGATCAGTCGCCGATTTTCCATCATCACCACCCTGCCGCGTTCGATCCCCATCATCGAGGACCTTGTCGGCAACTATGGGGCGGAGCGGCATTGCCGCAAGGTTCGTGCCATCAATCTGCCGGTGCTTGGTCTCGAGGAAGACCCGCACGCCGCCGAATTGATGCTGATCCGCGAGATCGAAGCGGCCAAAAAGGAGGATGCGGCAGAAGCGATCATCCTGGGATGCGCCGGCATGTCGGCTCTGTGCGACAGGCTGCGCGACGCAACCGGCGTGCCTGTTATCGATGGGGTTACGGCAGCGGTGAAACTCGCCGAGGCGCTGGTGGGAGCGGGTTACAGCACTTCGAAGGTCAATGCCTATGATTATCCACGCATCAAGGAAGCCATGCTGGTTGCCTGAGCCGGGAGACGGCATCTGGTTTCGGGCAAATTGGATGCCCGAAACCGCGCTGTTTGCGACCTGAATTAGCGGGCGTGCTTCAATTGCAGACGTGATACGCCCGCTGCAATGTTTACACCCGTGCCAACCTCGGCGCTGATCGGCTGAAGTGCGAAATTCTTGGCATTGCCGCCGATCAGGGCGTTTGCGCCAATACCAATGCCGACAGAGGCTGCAGCGGAAGCGCCGACATACTCACCCCCAAGCGCACCGTCGCCGATGCGGCTTGCGGCGGTATTGAACACGATCCAGCTCATATAGGTCTTGCCCGTCACGCCGATATCGAGGCCGAGCTTGCCGATTGTGCCTGTGTAGCGCTCGGTTTTGCCGGAGCGCTGGCGAAACTGGCAATCGACGTTTTTGCTGGAACCGATCACAAGTCCGACCCCGCCGGCGATTTCGCAGGACAAGGTGCCGACACGTTCCTTCTGGACGGCTTCAGGCGCGCGTTTCGAGTTGTGTCTGGTTTCGGCCGAGGCGAGCGGGGCAAGTGCCAGGGTTGCGATGGCGGTTGCGAGAACGAACTTCTTCATTGTTTATCACTCCTGTTGTTGTTAGCGAGGTGGAGATGCGGGGAGGCCGCGTCCAGCCTGGTCGACGACCGCTGGCGGATCGCCAGATCGGCGATGATGGGTCGTGATGCGAAACACTCGGCAATGATGACCGCACGTTCGAAGGCAGAGAGGGTTTCAACTTCGCCCGTGAGGACGATGCACCCATCAGAGGAACTGACGGAGATGCAGCTGTTTTCCTGCCCGTCCGCATAGGCAATCAGTGCCTGCAACGCGGCGCAAAGGCTGATCTCCTGTGGATTGCAGCCCGGTGCCGTGTTTGCGGCCCATGAAAGCATCATCGTGAAACCTCCGGCCTTGAACATCGACGGATCACTTCAATGCTTTGGTGATGGCGTCTTTCGCCCGGCCGAACTTCTCCTGTGCGTGGCCGGCAACCTTTTCGGCCTTGCCTTCCGCCTCAAGTCGCCCATTGCCGGTGATTTTCCCGGTTGCTTCCTTGATGGTGCCCTTTGCCTGGCGGGCAATGCCTTCGATGCGGTTTTTGTCCATGATGTACTCCTTCCACCGTTGGATCATGTCGCTGCTGACAACGGCATGATGGGAAGGTAGTGCGGCGCATTGGCCGGAAGCAGAGCATTTTCTACTAGTTGAACTGGTATAAAGTGACCTATTTTCGCAAAAGCAGGCCGCTATTTTTCCCTGCGGCCGGAAAAGCCCCGTTCGCGTGCCCAGATAACCGCGGCGGTACGGCGGTTCACGCCGATCTTGCCATAAAGCGACGCGATATGATTCCGGATGGTGTGCTTGGAAAGATGAAGCCTGTCGCTCATTTCCCTGTCGCTGCACCCGTCGCAGATCAGCGACAGGATTTCCTCCTCGCGATCCGTCAGGTCCTTCAGCGATGCGGATGGCGTCGCGCTGCGCGCGTTCTGGCGCAGTCCCGCCAGCCTTTCGACGACGGTTCTGCTGAACCATGATGTATCGGTCATCACGCTTTCGATTGCCTCGATCAGTTCATTTTCCGAGCGTCTGCGCTCGGTCACGTCCTGTATCGCCCAGATGACGCATTGCTGGTCGTTGATCTCGGCGCGTTCGGCGGAAACGATGCATTCGGCTGTGCCGCCATCGCTCAGCTTCATGCGCATGTTTTCGTTGCGGATGGGGATGTTGTCCTTCAGCCGTTTCTCGATATCCCTGCGTGCCGCCACATCTTCCCACAGCCGCAGTTCGCCGGCGGTTTTTCCCACTACCTCCGGCTCCTTGCGGCCACATAATTGCAGGAAGGCGTCGTTGACTTCAGTCAGCACGAAGTCCTCCAGCCGCGAAACGGCAGCGGGTGCGGGCGAAAGGCGGAAAGATTTGAAGAACCGTTCCTCGCTCTGGCGCAGAGCGTTCTGCGCTCTGCGGCGCCCGTCAAGATCGGCGAAGGTGAAGAGCATGCAGGGCTCTTCGGCAACCGCGATGGTTTCGCCAGCGACGATCACCAGCCTGTCGCCTCCCGGTATGGGGATGAGCGCCTCCCGCTGGCGGATGATCTTGCCCTCATGCAGTCGCTTCAGCGCGTCCTCGCCGGCGTCGCATTCGGAAAACAGTCCAAGCTCCTCGACGCTCACACCGATAATGTCCTCACGCGTGAAGCCGGTCATTTCAAGAAAACCCTGATTGACGCGGATGAAACGCTCGTCTTCCAGCCGGCAGATCAGGCCCGGGGCGGGATTGGCGTTAAAGGCGCTTTCAAAGCGCGCTTCGGCCTCAAAACGGGGTGTTTCATCCCGGATGATGAGGACGAGGACGTCGGGCCTGGCGCCCGCGTCCTCAAGAACAAGGCCACGCATCGTGTGGACCCAGCACTCCTCCTCATTGCCGCTCGGTGACACTTCCACCGTAACGTCGTCGAAATCATCGCCGGCCAGAAGACGCTCGAGCGGATATTGTCCCTCTTCGAGCAGATGGTTATTGCGGTAACGAAGCGTGAAATTTCGCCGGTAGGCCGCGGCATCCTCTCCGAGATCCACGAGCGCCTCGATCCGGTGCATACGAAGTGCCGCGCTGTTTGCCCAGGCAATCGTTCCGTCCTTTTCGAGCAGGATCAATCCGTCGCTCAGCCCGGCGATCAGATTCTGCAATACCAGCCGGTTGATCTTCGGAACCTCTGCGATCGCGTCCATGCTTCCCCCGCTATCCTGATCCTTGTCGCTGTTATAACGCATGGTTGCGGCAAGTGTTGCAAGGAAGTCCAGCCTGTGTCTCCGCGCTCCGGCAGTCTCCTGCTGCCACCGGATTTGCGACAAGGCCCGTCAGGCACTAGTGTCCGGTTGCGTGCTGTCGCGCGCAGCGACACGTGTCATGGGAGGACGCATGATCGACAAGCTGGAATTTTTCATCGCATTGGCGCGCGCGGAGCATTTCGGGCGGGCAGCGGAGGAATGCGGCATTTCGCAGCCAAGTCTCTCGGCGGCGATCCGCCAACTGGAGGATCAGCTGGGTGTTGTTCTGGTGGTGCGCGCCGCCCGTTATCAGGGGCTGACACCTGAAGGCCAGCGCGTTCTGGAATGGGCGCGCCGCATCGTTGCCGATACGCGCACCATGCGCGAGGAAATGCGCGCCGCCCGCAAGGGTCTGGCCGGCCATATCCGCCTTGCGGTCATTCCCACCGCGCTTGCCATGGTGCCGCGATTGACGGAGCCGTTTCAGGCGCGCCATCCCGCCGTGACCTTTTCGGTGACGTCACGCACCTCGCTTCAGGTTTTGGGCCAGATCGAAAATCTCGAGATCGACGCGGGAATCACCTATTTAGACAATGAGCCGCTGGGGCGGGTGACGACAGTGCCGCTTTATTCGGAGCGATATCACCTGATTGCAGCGGCCGGAACACCTTTGGCCGATCAGGAAAGCGTTACCTGGAGGCAGGTTGCCGGTCTTAGGCTATGCCTATTGACTTCGGACATGCAGAACCGCCGTATCATCAACAAGCACATGGCGGAAGCGGGTGTAGAGGTGAAGCCAACGCTCGAATCCAATTCGATGATCGTGCTTTTTTCCCATATTCGAACCGGACAATGGGCTTCAATAATGCCGCGTAACATCGCGGAATCATTTGGTTTTCCAAAACAGATAAAAATGATCCCGATTATCGAGCCCGATGCCGAGCATCTTGTGGGCTTGATTGCGACTTACCGCGAACCGCACACGCCACTGGTTTCAGCGCTTCTTCATGAGGCGCGGCAGCGCGCTGCGGAGCTGGTTTTTGATAGGAAATCCCTATCGAGCGACGGAAACACCTTATTGACCTGATCCTGCCGGTCTCGCCATTCTTGCCGCCAATGCAGGGGTTGCGAAAGGGCTGAGAAATGTCCTGCCCGCCATCCTTGCCCCTGTCGGTTTGGGAGGACTGGCTTATGAATATTCAGGCGGTTGCCGCAGATGAGGCGGCCCGTGTTTCCGCGGTCATTGACGACTTTCTTCACCTCGAAGGGCCGATGCTGCCCATCCTGCACGCGGTTCAGGAAGAGTTCGGCTACATTCCGGAAAGCGCCAAACAGATTATCGCCTCCGCACTGAATGTGTCGCGGGCGGAGGTGCATGGTGTCGTAACCTTCTATCCCGATTTTCGTGATCATCCTTCCGGCCGGCATGTCTTGAAGCTCTGTCGCGCCGAGGCTTGCCAGTCGATGGGTGGCGAGCCTCTGGCGGACACCATAAAGTCCCGGCTCGGCCTTGACTGGCACGAAACCGCCGCTGACGGTTCCGTCACCCTGGAACCGGTTTTCTGTCTCGGGCTTTGTGCGCAGGCGCCGGCCCTGATGTTGGACGGCGAAGTCCATGCCCGCCTTGACGAGGACTGTCTTGGCGACATTCTGACGGAGGCGCGCCGATGAGTGTCACCGTTTTTGTTCCCGGCGATTCCGCCGCGCTTGCGGTTGGCGCAAACCGCGTGGCCGACGCCATCGCCCGGGAAGCGGCCAGCCGCAATCTTGATATCCATATTGTCCGCAACGGTTCGCGCGGCATGCTCTGGCTGGAAGTGCTGGTCGAAGTGCGCACCGACCATGGCCGCATCGCCTACGGGCCGGTCAAGGTCGGCGATGTGGCCTCGCTTTTCGATGCGGGTTTTCTCACCGGCGGCGAGCATCGTCTCTGTCTCGGGCCGACCAAGGACATCCCGTTCCTGAAAAGCCAGACGCGTCTGACATTTGCCCGCTGCGGCGTGACTGATCCATTGTCGCTTGAGGATTACCGCGCCTATCAGGGCATGAAAGGCCTCGAAAAAGCCGTCGCCATGGCGCCGCTCGACATCGTTGCGCAGGTGACCGAAAGCGGCCTGCGTGGACGCGGAGGTGCGGGTTTCCCGACGGGCATCAAATGGAAGACCGTTGCCGATGCCGTGGCGGACCAGAAATACATCGTCTGCAATGCGGACGAGGGCGATAGCGGTACCTTTGCCGACCGCATGATCATGGAAGGCGATCCCTTCGTGCTGATCGAAGGCATGGCGATTGCCGGCCTTGCCGTTGGTGCGACGAAGGGCTTCATCTATACCCGCTCGGAATATCCCCACGCCGTCAAGGTCATGGAACAGGCGATCGACATCGCCCGCCGAGAAGGCATTATCGGCGTCTCCGTCCTCGGTTCCGGGCGGGCCTTCGATCTCGAAGTGCGCATGGGTGCCGGCGCCTATGTCTGCGGCGAGGAAACATCGCTTCTCAACAGTCTGGAAGGCAAGCGCGGCACTGTGCGCGCCAAGCCGCCGTTACCTGCCCTGCAGGGCCTGTTCGGAAAACCCACCGTCGTTAACAATGTGATTTCGCTGGCATCCATTCCAGTCATCATGGATCTGGGTGCCGCTTTCTACCGCGATTTCGGCGTCGGCCGTTCGCATGGCACAATCCCCATCCAGCTTGCCGGAAACATCAGGCATGGCGGGCTTTACGAGACCGCCTTCGGCCTGCCGCTCGGGCAGCTGGTCAACGATATCGGTGGCGGCACGATCACCGGACGTTCCGTCAAGGCCGTGCAGGTGGGTGGTCCGCTCGGCGCCTATTTCCCGGTTTCGCTGTTCGACACGATCTTCGACTACGAAGCCTTTACCGCCGCCGGTGGCCTGATCGGCCATGCGGGTATCGTGGTTTTCGACGATACCGCCGATATGCTGCATCAGGCGCGGTTCGCGCTGGAATTCTGCGCGGTTGAAAGCTGCGGCAAGTGCACGCCCTGTCGCATCGGCTCCACGCGTGGCGTCGAGACGGTGGACAGGATCGCGCTCGGCATCGAGCGGGAGAAGAACACCGCGCTCCTCGAAGACCTCTGCGAAACCATGAAATTCGGTTCGCTTTGCGCGCTTGGCGGCTTCACGCCCTATCCCGTCATGAGCGCGCTCCGGCATTTCCCTGATGATTTTGCCCCCATCCCACGCGTTGAAGCTGCGGAGTAAGACCATGGCCCTTGTTTCTGAATTCGACTACGGAACTCCGAAATCCCGCGCAACGGACATGGTGACGCTCACCATTGACGGCCGGCAGATTACCGTACCGGCGGGAACGTCGATCATGCGCGCCTCACGCGAGGCGGGCATCGATGTCCCGAAACTCTGCGCCACCGATATGGTGGATGCCTTCGGCTCCTGCCGGCTCTGTCTTATCGAGGTGGAGGGCCGTAACGGCACTCCCGCCTCCTGCACCACGCCTGTCGCCCCCGGTCTCGTCGTGCACACGCAGACGGAGCGGCTGAAACAGATCCGCAAGGGGGTGATGGAGCTTTATATCTCCGATCACCCGCTCGACTGTCTGACCTGCGCTGCCAATGGCGATTGCGAGCTGCAGGATATGGCGGGCGCCGTTGGCCTGCGCGATGTGCGCTACGGTTACGAAGGCGACAACCACGTCAAGGCACGCACCGGTGAAGGTGATCTCAATGCCCGCTGGATGCCGAAGGACGAAAGCAATCCCTATTTCACCTATGATCCTTCCAAATGCATTGTCTGCTCCCGCTGCGTGCGTGCCTGCGAGGAAGTGCAGGGGACGTTTGCACTGACGATCGAAGGGCGCGGTTTTGAAAGCCGGGTTTCGCCCGGCGCACATGAGGCATTCCTCGATTCCGACTGCGTTTCCTGCGGCGCCTGCGTGCAGGCCTGTCCCACCGCGACGCTGACGGAAAAGTCGGTGATCGAGATCGGCCAGCCGGAACATTCGCTGGTGACGACATGCGCCTATTGTGGTGTCGGTTGTTCCTTCAAGGCGGAAATGCGCGGCGAAGAGCTGGTGCGCATGGTGCCGTGGAAGGACGGACAGGCCAATCGCGGCCATTCCTGCGTCAAGGGCCGTTTTGCCTATGGTTATGCGACCCACAGGGACCGTATTCTCAACCCGATGATCCGCGAGAAGATCAGTGATCCATGGCGGGAAGTCAGCTGGGAAGAGGCCTTGTCCCATGTCGCTTCGGAGTTCCGGCGCATTCAGGGCCAATATGGTCGGGAATCCATCGGCGGTATCACCTCGTCCCGCTGCACGAATGAAGAAACCTTCCTCGTCCAGAAACTCATCCGCGCCGGTTTTGGCAATAACAACGTCGATACCTGCGCCCGCGTCTGCCATTCGCCCACGGGCTATGGTCTCGGTCAGGCTTTCGGCACGTCGGCCGGAACGCAGAATTTCGACAGCGTGGAGCATTCCGACGTCGTCGTGGTCATCGGCGCCAATCCGACGGACGGTCACCCGGTCTTCGGTTCCCGGCTGAAAAAGCGGCTACGGCAGGGCGCAAAACTGATCGTCATCGATCCCCGCCGTATCGATCTCGTGCGCAGCCCGCATGTGGAGGCCTCTTTCCACCTGCCGCTGAAGCCCGGCACCAACGTGGCCGTGCTGACGGCGCTTGCACATGTGATCGTCACGGAAGGCCTGTTCAACGAGGCCTTCATCCGCGAGCGTTGCGACTGGTCGGAATTTGAGGATTGGGCCGCCTTCGTTGCCGAGCCTCAGCACAGCCCGGAAGAAACCGAAACTTTCACCGGTGTTCCGGCGGAAGAACTGCGCGGGGCTGCCCGCCTCTATGCCCGCGGCGGCAATGGTGCGATCTATTACGGCCTTGGCGTTACCGAACATAGCCAGGGGTCGACCACGGTCATGGCGATTGCCAATCTGGCCATGGCCACCGGCAATATTGGCCGCCCCGGTGTGGGCGTCAATCCGCTTCGCGGGCAGAACAACGTTCAGGGCTCCTGCGACATGGGCTCGTTCCCGCATGAGCTTCCGGGTTACCGGCATATTTCCGATGACGCCACGCGTGACATTTTCGAGAAACTCTGGGGCGTGAAACTCAACAACGAGCCGGGATTGCGTATCCCCAACATGCTCGACGCGGCCGTGGATGGCAGCTTCAAGGGCATCTACATTCAGGGTGAGGATATTCTCCAGTCCGATCCGGACACGAAGCACGTGTCCGCCGGCCTTGCCGCCATGGAATGTGTTGTGGTGCATGATCTTTTCCTGAACGAGACGGCGAATTATGCCCATGTCTTCCTGCCCGGTTCCACCTTCCTCGAAAAGGACGGCACCTTCACCAATGCCGAGCGCCGCATCAACCGCGTGCGCAAGGTCATGTCGCCGAAGAACGGTTATGCCGACTGGGAGGTGACGCAGAAGCTGGCGCAGGCCATGGGACTTACCTGGGACTATGCACATCCGTCTGAAATCATGGATGAAATTGCGGCGACGACACCGAGTTTCGCTAGTGTTTCCTATGACTATCTCGAGCGGACCGGTTCGGTGCAGTGGCCCTGCAACGAGAAGTTCCCGCAGGGTTCGCCGATCATGCATGTGGATGGTTTCGTACGCGGCAAGGGCAAGTTCATCCGCACCGAATATGTGGCGACGGACGAACGTACCGGTCCGCGCTTCCCGCTGCTGCTCACCACCGGCCGCATCCTGTCGCAATACAATGTCGGCGCGCAGACGAGGCGCACGGAAAATGTCGTGTGGCACGAGGAGGACCGGCTGGAAATCCATCCGCATGATGCCGAGCAGCGCGGCGTCAAGGATGGCGACTGGGTGAAGCTTGCCAGTCGCTCCGGAGACACGACGCTGAGGGCGCTGATCACCGACCGCGTGGCGCCGGGCGTGGTCTATACGACTTTCCACCATCCGGGCACGCAGGCGAACGTCATCACCACCGACTTCTCCGACTGGGCGACCAACTGTCCGGAATACAAGGTGACCGCCGTGCAGATATCACCTTCGAACGGCCCGACGGAATGGCAGGAGGAATATGATGCGCTCGGCCGCCGGTCGAGGCGGATCGCCGGCAAGCTGGAGGCAGCCGAATAATCAGGGCCGGGGGTGCCCCGGCCACTTGAAACACGGACGCCGACCGGCAGGCGGCGTGGGGGAACAGCATGTTGCTTAATCACACTGACGAAAAACTGGTGAGAATGGCGAACCAGATCGCGACATTTTTCCTGTCTCAGCCGGAGGAAGTCCGCATTGACGGTGTCGCCACCCACATCAACAAATTCTGGGAGCCGCGCATGCGCCGCCGGTTTTTCGAGATAGTGGATGCCGGCGCCGGTGATTTTCTGCCGCTGGTGATCGCTGCCTCAGTGGAGATCAAGAGACCCGGATCACCCAACGCCGATGCGGTGGGGCTTGGGGAGGATGCAAAGGGTGCGCCGGGAGGCAAGGGGCCGGCTGCGGGCGAGCCCCTATCCGAACCGAGTATTCCCGAAACCAGACATTGAGCGCGGCGAGGGGCCGCCTTCACCTGTTGCCGCATGGGAGAGCATTCGGCGGTTTCGCCCTGCCATATGGGGCGTATGAAATTTGTCCAGACATCCACGAGGGAGGTAATGTCGATGGCAGTAGCAGGCGTATCTGCGGGAGAACCGGTGCAGGCCGGAATTCTGGACCGCGAACGGATCATAGCAAAACCCGGATTTAACCGCTGGCTGGTGCCGCCGGCAGCATTGGCCATTCATCTGTGCATCGGCATGGCTTATGGCTTCAGTGTTTTCTGGCTGCCATTGTCGAAGGCCTTGCCGGCTACGGACCCCAGTTGCTCCAGTCTCACCCTTGTCGGCGCTTTGTTCACCACGCAGTGCAACTGGCGCGTGGCCGATCTTGGCTGGATCTACACGCTGTTTTTCGTCCTCCTGGGTTGCTCGGCGGCGATCTGGGGCGGCTGGCTGGAAAGGGTGGGGCCGCGCAAGGCCGGTTTCGTCTCCGCCTGCTGCTGGTGTGGCGGCATTCTCGTTGCGGCGCTCGGCGTCATGACGCACCAGCTGTGGCTGATGTGGCTGGGCGCGGGTGTCATCGGCGGTGTCGGTCTCGGCCTTGGTTATATTTCGCCCGTATCGACGCTGATCAAATGGTTCCCGGATCGTCGCGGCATGGCGACGGGCATGGCCATCATGGGCTTTGGCGGCGGCGCAATGATTGGCGCGCCGCTTGCCAACCTGTTGATGAACGCCTTCAAGACCGAAACGACAGTGGGTGTCTGGCAGACCTTCGTCGTCATGGCGCTGATCTATTTCGTCTTCATGATGGCCGGTGCCTTTGGCTATCGGATTCCGCCGGCCGGCTGGCGCCCAGAGGGCTGGACTGCGCCGGCTGCCAAGAGCGCGATGATAACCCACCGCCACGTGCATCTGCGCGATGCGCACAAGACGCCGCAGTTCTGGCTGATCTGGGCGGTGCTGTGCCTTAACGTATCGGCAGGCATAGGCGTCATCGGCATGGCGTCGCCCATGCTGCAGGAAATCTTCGCGGGCTCGCTGATCGGCCTGCCGGGCGTGGGTTTTGCGGATCTTGATGCGGGGCAGAAGGCGCAGATAGCGGCGATTGCCGCTGGTTTCACCGGGCTGCTTTCGCTGTTCAATATCGGCGGGCGTTTCTTCTGGGCGTCGATGTCTGACAGGATCGGCCGCAAGAACACTTATTTCTGCTTCTTCATTCTCGGGATCATTCTTTATGCGGCGGCGCCAACGCTTGCGACGATGGGGTCCAAGGCCTTCTTCGTTCTGGCCTTCGGCATCATCCTGTCCATGTATGGCGGTGGTTTTGCGACCATTCCGGCTTATCTCGCCGACATCTTCGGCACGCAGTTCGTCGGCGCTATTCACGGCCGGCTGCTGACAGCATGGGCAACAGCCGGCATCGCCGGACCGGTGGTCGTCAACTACATCCGTGAGGCGCAGATAGCCGCCGGTGTTGCGCCGGGCCCGGCGCTTTACACCAGCACCATGTATATTCTGGCGGGCATGCTGGCGATCGGCCTTGTCGCAAATGCGCTGGTGAGGCCGTTGCCGGAGAAATGGTTCATGTCGGATGCGGAGGTTGCCGCGCTTCAGGCAAAAACCGCTGCCGCCAGCGCCGGCCCGACCGGTTCCTTCGGCATCGGCAAGGGCGGGCTTGACGCTAAAGCCGCATTCGCCTGGATTGCCGTCGGCATACCGCTTCTTTGGGGCGTGTGGGTTACGGTGAGAAGCAGCCTCGCGCTGTTTGGCTGAACGGATTGCGTTTGTTGGCGCAGGAAAAGCGCGCCGCTTGCCAGACGTGTGTCGGCTTATAGTCGACATGTGATCTGGGTGCTAAAGACAAGGAGGCGGTTCAGGTTCAATGAGCCGCTTCCGAAACGCGCAGATGCTTCGGGCGGAAGAACGCTTGCCCCATGGCCATTGATCAGGGCGCGATGTTGCCTGATCAAATCATACCGTTGGTCATCGCCCGCGGGCACGTTTGGCAAAGAGAGCCGACGTGGCCGAAGCGCGGTCTGACTGTTCCTTTGCAAGACGTGCTTCCCGAAGTCGCAGGGTCTTCTCTTCGCGGGACCGGTTAAGGGAATCGAGTTCTTCACGCGCTTCTTCCTTCGCGAAAAACGGCGTTTGGATATGGCTGAAGGCAACCTCCGCCTTCTGGCGAGACGTGCTGTATTTTTCTGTCATGGGTGTTCCGCTGGTAAGGCTCGGCAAGCGAGCGAAAAATAAAAAGGCCAGGCGATTTGCCTGGCCTTGATTGGGTTGGTGTGCTTCCGGCAGTGCCAGTACATCCGTGGTCAAAGGGAAGCAGATACCCTCAGGCAGCCTGCAGATTGCAAGCCGACATCTTGCCCGACTTGTTGTCGCGCTCCAGCTCGAAGCTGACCTTCTGGCCTTCAACGAGTTCACGCATGCCTGCGCGCTCAACTGCGGAGATGTGTACAAAAGCATCGGTGCCGCCGTTATCAGGCTGAATGAAGCCGAAGCCCTTGGTGGAATTAAACCATTTAACTGTGCCAGTGGTCATGATGAACCCTTTCATAGCAATAGAGAGACCACAGCACTCAGGTGCTGCGGATGATGATAGCGATTTTGAAAGGAAAGGTTCGTTCAGAACGCGGTGCCAGACGCGTGACAAGCAAAGCTAAGCAAGCAAATTCGATTGCCCCTTGTATCGGGTCTATGCTCCAGTGTCAACCATTGGTTTTAGTGCTGTCATCATCGACAAAAAGTTGTGGCATGGCGGGAACGAGCAGACTGACCCAAGACTGAGTGTAGGCGGGCCCTAGAGCCCGGCCTTTTTCAGATCGTCGGCTTAACGGTCATGCGCGGATCGGGAGCGCAGAACGCACAGTCTGGCCCGTCCATTCGAGGCGCTTGGAACCCGGGCGCGGAATGAGGGAGGCGCCTGTTAACGCCAGCTGGCAAGCAATCCCTCAAGTGTTGAGCGATCTTCTTTGTCCAGACGCGCAAGGCCCGGCGCTCGAACCGGACCAACCGCAAGCCCAAGGATCTCCATCGCTTCCTTCACCACCGTCACATTCGCGCCGTTGCGGTATCGTGTCCGCAGCCGTTCGAACAGCTCGATCTTTTCGACGATCTTCCGGGCCGCAGTGAAATCGCCAGCCGTCAGGGCATCATGAACCTGCAGGGAAAATTGCGGCGCGACATTGACGAGGCCGGATGTGAAGCCGCGTGCGCCGGCGGCGCAAAAGGCGGGTGCCCAGCTTTCCGCCAGTCCGCAGACGTAGAGCGCACCGTTCGGATCGGAAGCGGCAATCGCGCGCGACAACAGCATGATGTCGGTGGTTGCGAACTTGATGCCGGCGACATTCGGATGGCTGGAAAGCCTGACCATGTCATCGACGGAAAAACCGTCGGCCCGGACATAGGCCACCAGCGGCAATTCGCTGCCTTCTGCCAGGCCGATAAAATAGTCGATCTGCGATTGCGGGGCTGCAAAAGGGTCGACCGGCTGATGCGACATGACGGCGGAAGCCCCCATGTCCTTCGCCTGCCGCGCCATGGACAGCGCTTCGCGCTGCGAGCGCCCGATTGCTGCCGTCACTGGGGCTTTCCCGCTTACACCTTTTATCGCGGCCTCATAAACCCTCATAATTTCAGCGGGTGTCAGGGCGTAGAACTCGCCGGTATTGCCCGCCGCGACGATATTATGGATGCCTGCCTTTGCCACGCGGGCGTAAACCTCGGCGGTGACGACGGCGTCCACTTCACCGCCCGCATCATAAGCCGTTACGGGAACGCCGGAGATACCCTGCAGGGCCTGGCGAAAATCGAATGTCGTCATCAATTTGTTCCTCAAGGTAAAGGGGCGTCTTAGATGGAGAATTTGTGAACGGGCGTGCCGGAGACAGGCGCATCGAACGCAACGACCGTGCCCGCCGTGGAGACGCCGTTGGTTTCGGTCACCAGACTGGTGAGATAGATCGTCTTAAGGTCCGGACCGCCGAAACACGGCATGGTCGGCCCCTTGAACGGCAGCCTGTAGATTTCGAACAATTCGCCTTCAGGCGTAAAGCGGTTGAGCCGTCCGCCCTGAACGCCGGCGCTCCAGTAGCAGCCCTCGCTATCGGTCGCTGCGCCATCCGGCCTGCCTTCGTCTGGCGCGAAATCATGGAGGCGTTCGGCAGGGCCGAGCTTGCCGGTCGCAGCATCGAAATCGAACGCCTGATACATGAGCCCGCTGCTATCGGAATGATACATCCGCCTTCCGTCCGGGCTCCAGGCAAGGCCGTTCGACGTGAACATATTACCGTCGATGATGCGCTCGATACCGCCGTCAGGCGCGACCCGATAGAGACGCGCATTGCCCGTGGGAACCGCGGCCTCGTCGCGGGTTCCCACCCAGAAATGCCCGTCCGGGCCAACCTTGCCGTCATTGAGGCGGCTATCGGGTCGTCCTTGGTCGGGGTCGCAGAGAAGGTCGAGCTTGCCGCTTGCGGGGTCGAGCAGATGCACGCCAGTCTTGAGGCCCGCCACTACGAGACCATTGTCGCATAGACCGAGACAGCCCACCTGGGCGGGCATGTCAAACCTGTCAAGCTTTCCGTCCGGATGCAGGCGGAAAATCGCCGGGGCGAGAATATCGACGAACCACAGATTGCCCGTCCGCTCGTCCCATGCGGGCGATTCGCCAACCTTCAAAGGCGTATCGACGAGGGGACGGAGTCTCGGTTCTATGATGCGCGGCTGGCTCACTGATTATTCTCCATCGCCCTTTAAGGCCTCGATTTTTTAAAATTGCGGGATCGGTTCTAGCCGCCGACGCCCTGAAACATGCGGGCGCGGGCTTTGAGGATGTGGTCTTTCATCGCGTCATGCGCAGCCTGCTCGTGGCGCGCAAAAATCGCTTCGACGATGGCTGTGTGCTCGTTTTGCACTTCGCGCACATGCTGCGGTGTACGTTTGAGGCTGAGACTGCGTGTCACCGACTGGCCGATGGCGAAATGCGGTTTGAACCAGATGCGTACGGTGATGTGGAACTGGTTATGGCTTGCCCTGGCAATGGCTTCGTGCAGGGCGAAATCTTCCTCTGCGCCAAGATCATTGCGCTCGAGACATTGTTCCAGCGCTGCAATTGCCTGCTCGATCCGCGTCTTGTCGGCTGCCTGCCAGTTGCGCGCCGCAAGCTCGGCCCCCGAGGCCTCAAGGCCGGCCCGGAACTCGAAGAAGCGCTGCACGTCGGCAAGCGAACCGACCGGCACCTGCTGTAACACCGAAGAGTCGGGTTGCTGGCGCACATAGGAGCCGGAGCCCTTTTGTGAAACGATAAGCTCGTCATTGCGCAGCCGCTCCAGCGCTGCGCGCACCACCGGCCGGGAAGCCCCGAACAGCGACGCCAGGCTTTGTTCGGATGGTAGCCGCTCGTTTATCGGAAACCGCCCGTCCGAAATCATGCCGACGATCTTTTCGTAGACGATGTCGCTGAGCCGGGTCTCGCCGCGTGCGGCCGACGATGTGGTCGTATTGTCCATCAGCACACCTTTCGTTGCAAATCGCTGAAGTTGAACGGTTTCCTGTATGTCATCCGCAACAGAAATACCGGGGTTTTATCAGCGGGGAGCGCTGCCGTTCCGATCTTTATCGTCAAACCTGTTTTCGAAAATCGCTCTACGAATAAAAAATATGTAAAAAGCTGTCAATACTTGTAATCATCTGAAAACGCCCATATGGTCTGCCCCTGCCGGTGGAGGATCGGCGTGCTGGCTGGCCGGGAGGGCCGTTGCGACACAGTGAAGGCTGTTTTGCTGCCGGTGATTTTTTGGGAGGATAATCGATGCGCGATGGGGATAAATTTTCGCTTGGCGTGACGCGCCGGACCTTTGTGGCGGGGCTTGGCGGCGTCGCCGCCCTTTCCGTCATCGGGACCTCGGCGCGGGCCGCCACCGGCAAAGAAGCGCCGGAACTGGCAGCCTTGGTAAAAGACGGCAAATTGCCGCCCCTGGCCGAGCGGCTGCCGAAAAATCCGATGGTGGTGACACCGCACGAAAAGATCGGCACCTATGGCGGCACATTGCGCCGTGGCCTGCGCGGTTCATCGGACCATAATGGCATTCTGCGCATGGTCGGCAATCAGGGGCTGGTTCGCTGGAACATGGATTTCACCGAGGTTCTGCCGAACCTTGCCGAGAAATGGGAGGTTAATGACGACGCTTCGCAGTTCACCTTCCATCTGTTGCAGGGCGCGAAATGGTCGGACGGCCACCCCTTCACCGCAGATGACGTGGTGTTCGCCATCGAGGACTGCATCAAGAACAAGGAGCTTTACAGCGCCACCCCGGCCCAGCTTTCCGTGGCCGGCAAGGCGGTCGATGTCGAGAAGGTCGACGATTTCACGGTCAAGTTCAAATTCGCCGCGCCGAACGCGCTCTATCTAGAAAACCTCGCTACACCGCTCGGCCAGCATCCAACGCTGTTCGCCAAGCATTATTGCAGCAAGTTCCTGCCGAAATACAATACGTCGCTGGATGCCGATGTGAAGGCGGCCGGCGTATCGAGCTGGACGGAACTGTTCCGCGCCAAGTGCGGTGATATCGAAATTCCGTCGCGCTGGTCGAATGTCGACAAGCCGACGCTTGATCCGTGGGTGGTGAAGGAACCCTATTCCGGCGGCGCGACCCGGGTTGTGATGACCCGCAATCCTTACTTCTGGCAGGTTGATACCGAAGGTAACCAGCTTCCTTACATCGACGAAGTCAATTTCGGCATTTCGCAGGATGTCGAATCGCTGATGCTGAATGTCATTTCCGGCAAGATCGACATTCAGGAGCGCCATATCAGCGTTCTCGCCAACAAGCCGACCCTGTCGCAGAACATGAAAAAAGGTGATTACCGTCTGCTGACGCTGGTGCCGTCCGCCTCGCAGCAGTGCCAGATCTACCTGAACATCACCCATAAAGACCCGGCAATGCGCAAGATGTTTGCCGACAAGTCCTTCCGTCAGGCGCTGTCCATTGCGCTCAACCGGCAGGAAATCATCGACATCGTTTATTTCGGCCAGAGCGAGGGATATCAGGCCGGGCCACGCCCGACGCACCCCTGGTATAATGAAAAGCTGGCGCGCCAGTTCACCGAATATGACGCCGACAAGGCGAATGATCTTCTCGACAAGGCCGGTTACGACAAGAAGAACGGCAATGGCATGCGGCTGCGTCCTGACGGCCAGCCGATTTTCTTCTCGATCGATGTCATCCCGACGCTTTATCCGGATCTTGTCGATGCGCTGGAACTGGTGAAGGCACAGTGGGCGCAGATCGGCGTTGATATCAAGGTCAACACCATCGAACGCGCGCTCTATTACACGCGTGGCGATGACAACGCCCATGATGCGGCGGTCTGGCCTGGCCCCGGCGGTCTCGATCCAATGCTCGACCCGCGCGATTTCTTCGCCTTCCATCCACAGGGGTCGCGTTACGCCATTCCGTGGGCGCTCTGGTATACGTCCAACGGCCAGAAGGGTGAGGAACCACCGGAAAGCCAGAAGAAACGCTTCAAGCTGTTCGACGAGGCGCGTTCGACGGCCGACCTTGCCAAGCGCGGTGAGAAGATGAAGCAGATCTTCGACATAGCGGCGGAAGAGTTCGAGACGATCGGTCTCTGCCTTGCCGTGGGTGGTTTCGGCATCATCCGCAACAATCTGCGCAATGTGCCGGAAACGGAACCCGACAGCTGGACCTGGCCCAATCCCGGCCCGGCGCTGCCGCAACAGTTCACCTTCACAAGCTGATACCGCCACATGGGCGTCGCTGCCGTAACGCGGCGACGCCTCTCAGGTTGTTTCGACCATCCACAGCCCGTCTCCCGGTGGAAGGCGGTGCGTATGGCACAATGTGATTGCGAGAACGACATGCTGCTTTTTATCGTAAAACGCCTGCTGTGGATGATCCCGTCCCTGTTTGCCGTCAGTTTCCTTGCCTTTGTCCTGATCCAGCTGCCGCCCGGCGACTATGTGACAACCTATATCGCCACCCTGGCCGCTTCCAACGAGGTCATTGACCACAATACGGCGGCGCAGCTGCGCGAACGTTTCGGCCTCGATGACCCGATGATCGTGCAATATCTGAAATGGATATGGGGCATTATCAGCCGTGGTGATTTCGGCATCTCGTTCGAGTGGCAGCAGCCGGTTTCCGGCCTCATCTGGGAACGCATGGCGCTGACGCTGGTTCTGGCCATCGCAAGCCTTCTCGCCACCTGGGCCATAGCTCTTCCCATCGGCGTCTTCTCCGCCGTGCGCAAATATTCGATCGGCGATTATCTCTTTACCGCCTTCTCCTTCTTCGGCCTTTCCATACCCTCGTTTCTGCTGGCGCTGGTGCTGATGTATGTGGCGGCGGTGGAGTTCGGGGCCGATGTTGGCGGGCTGTTTTCGGCAGAATATGAAACGGCGTCCTGGAGCATCGCCAAGATGATGGATCTCATGGCCCATATCTGGCTGCCGGTCGCCATCCTTGCCGTGTCATCCACCGCAAGCCTCATCCGCGTCATGCGTGCCAATATGCTGGACGAATTGCCCAAGCCCTATGTGACCACGGCGCGTGCGAAGGGTTTGTCGGAGTTCAGGCTGCTGACGAAATATCCGCTCAGAATTGCGCTCAACCCGTTCATTTCCACCATCGCATGGCTGCTGCCCAACCTCATTTCGGGCTCGGTCGTGGTCGCCATCGTGCTCAATCTGCCGACGGCGGCACCACTGCTTCTGCAGTCGTTGATGGCGCAGGACATGTATCTCGCCGGCGCTTTCGTGCTGTTGATCTGCGCGCTGACGCTGATCGGTTCGCTGATCAGCGACATCCTGCTTGCGCTGGTCGATCCGCGCATCCGTCTCGAATAGGAGGGCGCCATGAGCGATATCACTATGACCACCAACACCCGGCAGGACCGCGCCGCCGTCGCTTCGCAGTGGCAGCTCATCTGGTGGGCGTTCAAGCGCCACAAGCTGGCCATGGCCGCCCTGTTCATCACCATCGCCATGTATATCGTCGCGCTGGTGCCGGGCTTCTTCGCCATCAACGATCCGGTGCTGCAGAACGCCCGCGCCACCTTCCATCCGCCGCAGCGCGTGCATTTCATCGATACGACCGACGGTTTCTCGCTCGGAATGCATTATTATCCGCTGAAGCTGACCCGCAATCCCGAGACGCTGGCGGCGGTGTTCGTCGAAGATACCGCGAAGAAAATCCCGGTCCAGCTTTTCGGTCGAGGTTACGAATATTCCGTGTTCGGCCTGTTCAACACGGATATCCATCTGCTGGCCTCCACCGACAAGACGCGACCGCTCTTTCTCTTCGGTGCGGATCGTCTCGGCCGTGATGTCTTCAGCCGCGTCGTGCAGGGGTCGCAGATTTCCCTGTCGATCGGTCTTGTCGGCGTGTTTTTCTCGCTGCTGCTCGGTGTCGTTCTCGGCGGCATCTCCGGTTATTATGGCGGCCGCATCGATTTCGTCATGCAGCGGGTGATCGACTTCGTCTTGTCGCTGCCCACCATTCCCATCTGGCTGGCGCTGGCCGCCGCATTGCCGCAGGGCTGGCCGGCAACGCTGCAATACATGATGATCACCATCATCCTGTCCCTGACCGGCTGGGCGCAGCTTGCCCGCGTCGTGCGCGGCCGGTTCCTGTCGCTCAGAACCGAAGAGTTCGTGGCTGCGGCCCGGCTGGATGGCGTGCCGGAAGGGCGCATCATCTTCCGCCATATGTTGCCGAGTTTTTCGAGCCATATCATCGCCTCGGTCACGCTTGCGGTTCCGGCGATGATCCTTGCGGAAACCTCGCTGTCCTTCCTTGGCCTCGGCCTTCAGCCGCCGACGATTTCCTGGGGCGTGCTGCTGCGCGAGGCGCAGAATATCCGCTCGATCGCGACCGCACCCTGGTTGTTCCTGCCCGGTGTGGCTGTTGTCGTTGCCGTCATGGCGCTCAATCTGCTCGGTGACGGCCTGCGCGACGCAGCCGACCCCTATAACAAGTGAGGCCCCGGATGAGCGATATTCTCTCCATGAAGCCAGCAAAACCGCTGCTTGAAGTCCGCAATCTCGTCACCGAGTTCCCGGTCCGAAACGGTGTTTTCCGGGCGGTCAACGATCTGTCTTTTTCCATCGATCCCGGCAAGACACTCTGTGTCGTCGGTGAAAGCGGCTCCGGAAAATCCGTCACCGCCCGCTCTATCCTGCAAATTATCGACAGCCCCGGTTACATCGCGTCCGGGTCGATCATCCTCAATCGCGCCGATGGCACGTCGCTTGATCTGGCAAAGCTCGATCCGCGCAGCCGGGCCATCCGCTCGGTGCGCGGCGCTGACATCGCCATGATTTTCCAGGAGCCGATGTCGTCGCTTTCCCCGGTCCATACCGTCGGTGACCAGATCACCGAAGTTCTGCGCCTGCACCTGAAAATGACGAAGGCACAGGCGCGGGCTGAGGCCATCGAACTGCTGCGGCAGGTGGAAATTCCCAATCCCGAAAAGGCGCTGGATCGGTATGCCTTTCAATATTCGGGCGGTATGCGCCAGCGCGCCATGATCGCCATGGCGCTGGCCTGCAAACCGCAGCTGTTGATCGCCGACGAACCGACGACGGCGCTCGACGTCACTACACAGGCCGAAATCCTCGACCTGATATCGCGGCTGCAAAAGGCGCATGGCATGGCGGTGCTGTTCATCACCCATGACATGGGCGTGGTGGCGCAGATTGCCGATGATGTGCTGGTCATGCATCACGGTGTCGCCAAGGAATATGGCACTGTCGATGAGATATTCCACAGCCCGCAGGACTCCTATACCCGCATGTTGATCGGCTCGGTCCTGAAACTGGAGCAGAAAGCGGAAATCCGGCTTGCCCGTCCGCCGCTCGATCTTGCCGCAGCGCCCATCCTCGAAGTCAACGACCTCTCCATGCATTTCGGTGAGATGAAGGCGCTGGATGGCGTCTCGATCAAGCTGTTGCCCGGCGAGACGCTTGGCATTGTCGGTGAAAGCGGTTCGGGCAAGACCACGATGGGCCGCTCCATCATGCGCCTTTACGATCCGACCGGCGGTGAAATGCGTTATCGCCGGGCGGATGGCACGGTGGTCGATCTGGCCAAAATCGAAGGCGCCGAGCTGAAAGCCGCGCGGCGCGAGTTGCGCATGGTTTTCCAGGACCCGTTCGGTTCTCTCAATCCGCGCATGACGGTGGCGCAGGTCATCGGCGAACCATTGCTGGTCAACGGTATTGCCAGGGGCAGGGAGCTGGATGAGCGCGTCTGCGCCCTGATGGAGCAGGTGGGGCTTGATCCGATCGGGCGTGAGCGTTACCCGCACGCCTTTTCCGGCGGCCAGCGCCAGCGCATCGGCATCGCCCGCGCCATCACGCTGAAGCCGCGCATCATCGTGGCGGATGAGGCGACCTCGGCGCTTGATGTTTCGGTGCGGTTCCAGGTGCTTGATCTTTTGATGCGGCTACAGGACGAGCTAGGGCTCGCCTATATCTTCATCAGTCACGATATCGGCGTTATCAGATACATGTGCGACCGCGTCGGGGTGATGTATCGCGGCAAGCTGGTGGAAGTGGGAGAGGCGGAAAAGGTGTGCAACGCGCCGGATCATCCTTATACGCAGGCGCTTCTTTCCGCCATTCCGCGCCCTGACCCACGCGACCGGGATCGCACCCGAAGGTTCCGTTATGTCGAGCCATCCGAGATCAAGAACGGGGTAGCGGCCCGATAACGTCGCGGCCGTTGCATCCTGCAATTCACGAGGAAGAATAAAGCATGAAAATCGATCGCATGCGGGTATTCGTCACCCGCGACAAGGACCGTCCCCGCGTTGTCGTCGCTCTCGATACCGATGACGGTCTGACCGGCTGGGGTGAATGTTACAATCACGGCCCCGATCTCGCCTTACCGCCGTTGCTGGATTACCTCTACGGTTTCCTTGCCGGGCAGGATCCGACACGGGTGGAGTATCTCTACAATCTTCTTCTGCAACAGAACCGTTTTCCGCCCGGCGCGCTTGGTCTGTCGGCAATCTCGGCGCTTGACCATTGCCTGTGGGACCTTGCCGCCAAGGCGGCCGGCGTGCCGGTCTACAAGCTGCTGGGCGGCGAAGTGCGTGACCGCATCAAGGTCTATGCCGGTGTCTATACGGCCCCGGACGCACCGGCAGCGAAAGAAGAGTTCGACCGTCTGAACGAGGACTGGGGCTTCACGGCTTTCAAGCTTAGCCCGTGGCGCGTCGATATCCACGCCCATCGCTGGGGAGAGGTGGTGCGCAGTTCGGCCGAATATTTCCGCTCGCTTCGCGAGACCGTTCGTCCCGATTACGATATCGCCTTTGATGCCCATGCCAAGATTTTCGAGCCTGCCGCTGCCCGCCAGCTCGGCAACGCGCTTGCGCCTTACGATCCGCTGTTCTTCGAAGAGCCTTTGCGTCCGGAAAACATCGAGATGTGGGGAGACCTGAAACAGGGGCTGAACTGCACGCTGGCAACAGGTGAAAGTCTTTATAATCGCAATGAGTTCCTGCGGCTTCTTCAAGTAAAGGGTGCGGATATCATTCAGCCTGATATCTGCGTCGTCGGCGGTATTTCGGAGATGCGCCGCATCGCCACGCTTGCGGAAGCCCACTTCGTCAGCATCGCGCCGCACAACCCGATGGGGCCGCTCGCCACCGCCGTCAATGTGCATTTCTCCGCCGCCCAGCAGAATTTCCGCATTCTCGAATACCGGCTGCCGAAAGGGCAATGCTATGTCTATGGCGGCACCGATCTGGAAAAACGCGAGGATGAAACACGTTATGTCGTCGACCCCTACCTGCCGAAGGATGGATATCTGGAACTGAGGCCGGATCGCCCCGGCTGGGGTGTGGAGATGGATGAAAAAGCCATGCAGGAGGATGGCTATGTTCATTGGCAGAGACGGGTGCCGAAGCGGCCTGACGGATCCTATGCCTTTGCCTGAAACGGTTGCGATAAGCTGCGGGCAGCTCTCTGCCCGCCTGCGCCCCGCCTGGGGCGGCAGAATGACCCATCTGCACCACGCGGACTACGGCGATATTCTGGTGCCGACAAGCGAGGACGCTTTCGAGCCTTTCAACTGGCCGCGCGCCGGAGCCTATCCGCTGTTTCCTTTCCACAACCGGCTTTATGGCGGCTCCTTCGTTCATGCGGGCATCCGCCATGACCTCCTACCACATCCTGCGCTCGCGCCGGATGCCATGCATGGGCCTGCTCATCGGCGGGGCTGGGAGATTTCAGGTCTGGCTTCGGATCGGGCCGGGCTGGTACTTGATTATGAGGCTGACGGGGAATGGCCATTTTCCTTCCGGGCCGAACAGTCCTTTCTGCTTGAAGACGCCGGCCTCACGGTGGAACTGTCGATCACCAATCTGGGGGATGTGCCGGCACCAATGGCGCTGGGATGGCACCCCTATCTGGCTGCCGGCCTTGGCTGCGACGCGCAGACGGATGCAGGGCTGCAATATCCGCTGGACCCGCAGAACGTGCCGACCGGCGAGCCTGCAATTTCCCGCCACACGGCCGCCATTCCCGCATCGACGGGGTACACGCTGCATTACACCGGCTGGTCAAATGCGCATGTGCAATTGGGCAGGTTTTCACTGTTGATCGAGGCCGATCCCGTTTTCGGCCATCTGGCTGTTCACCGCATGGACCGCTATCTTTGCCTCGAGCCCGTTTCCATGGCGGCCGGAGCGCTCGGCCTGCCGGAGGTGCACCGGGAAGCGCTTGGTATCAGGATCGTCGCGCCCGGCGCGCGTCTGTCAGGGCGCATCCGGCTTTCCATCAGCTCCTGAGGGCAAGCAGGGAGGCGAGAATGCCCTGCCTCTGCGTCCTGTCTTCCCATTCAAAAAAACGCCACATGCCCATATTTTGAGCGTCAAAAATCGCCGCTCAAAAATGCGCTTGACGTCGGCGAAAATTTCTCACCAAATGAACCAATATAAGATTGGTTCAAGCAAATGGTGCGGTGTGGCGGCAGGCCCTAACGATAATTCCAACTACGCCTTGGCGCGGTTACGTGACTATATTCAGGCGAATCATCTCACCAGAGATGGGCGTTTGCCGACGGAGCGGGCCTTTGCGGAGACTTTTAATGTCGGCCGTCGTTCAATCCGCCGCGCTCTGGAGGTTCTGGAGGCCGAGGGCCTGATCTGGCGGCGGCAGGGGGCCGGAACCTTTGTGGGTGAAAAACCGGACGATTGGTCCGTACAGGTCACGGAATTGGTTGCGGGTACGGATTTCATGGAAATCATGGAAGTGCGCCTGCGCATCGAACCGCAGCTGGCGCAGCTTGCGGCCATGCGCGCCAAACCGGCCGAGGTGGAGCGCATGCGCGCCCTTGTTCAAAAGACCGGCCAGAGCACGGATGCCGACGCCAAGGAATTATGGGATGGTTCGCTCCATCGCCAGATCGCCCAGAGCGCCGGCAACAAGCTTTTCCTGTCGATCTTCGATGTCGTCAACCGCATTCGCCAGGACGATGCATGGCAGTCGATCCGCGAGCTTGCCCGGCGCAGCGGCACGAATGGCAGGGCGTCTTTCGAGCAGCATATGGCCATTGTCGAGGCCATTGCCGACCGCGATCCGGCGCGCGCCGGTGAAGCCATGCGCCAGCATCTTCTCATGCATCAGGAAAGGCTGATCCGCGCCACCTCGCTCGGCTTTCTGGAGGAGGAAACCGGGGAGGGCAATGCGGCCGAAGCCGATAATTCGCTGACCGAGGCCTCCTGAGGCCGCGGATGAAAACTGTCGTCCCGCAAGGGGCGGCCAATGACAAAAAGTCAAAATAACCAGACCAGAGGAACGAACATGAAGAAAATCCAGACATTGACTGCGGCGCTATTGGCAAGCGCATTGCTGGCCGCGCCGGCGCTATCGTCCGAATTGCGCATCGGCCTGAACGACGATGCCGATGTGCTCGACCCCGCGCAGTCGCGCACCTTCGTCGGCCGCATCGTCTACACCGCCATGTGCGACAAGCTGGTGGATATCTCGCAGGACATGAAGATCATGCCGCAGCTGGCTACCGAATGGGCGTGGTCCGAAGGCGGCAAGGTGCTGACCATGAAAATCCGCGATGGCGTCAAGTTCCACAATGGCGAGACGCTGGACGCGGCCGCCGTTGTCGCCACCATCGAGCGCAATATCACGCTGCCGGAATCGCGCCGCAAAAGCGAGCTGTCCTCGGTCGAGAAGGTTGAGGCGACGGGACCGCTGGAGGTGAAATTCACGCTGAAGACGCCTGACGTTACCCTTCTGGCGCAGCTTTCCGACCGCGCCGGCATGATCGTTGAACCCAAGGCGGCCAAGGAACTGGGCGCGAATTTTGGTTCGAAACCGGTTTGCGCGGGGCCGTTCAAATTTGTCGAGCGTATCCAGCAGGACCGTATCGTGCTCGAGAAATTCGCTGACTATTGGGATAAGGACAAGGTCCTCGTAGACAAGGTCGTTTATCTGCCGATCCCCGATACGACCGTGAAGCTTGCAAACCTTCGTGCAGGCGACCTCGATATCGCCGAGCGTATTTCGGCGTCCGATGCGGAATCCGTCAGGAACGACGCCAAGCTGACCTATGCCGATGTGATCGGGCCGGGTTACATGGCCATGTATGTCAACATGAACAATGGCGCGCGTGCGGATAATCCGCTCGGCAAGGACAAGCGCCTGCGTCAGGCATTCTCCTATGCCATTGACCGCGAGGCGATCGGCCAGATCGTCTTTGAAGGCACCTCCAAGGGCGGTAATCAGGCCTTTCCGCCGACGAGCCCCTGGTTCAACCAGAGCCTGCCGGTGCCGCCACGCGATATCGACAAGGCCAAGCAGCTGATGAAGGAAGCGGGTTACGAGACGCTCGACGTCGAGCTTCAGCACGCCAACAACACCACGCAGACACAGATGATGCAGGTCATCCAGTCCATGGTGGCCGAGGCCGGCTTCAACGTCACCCTGAAGGCAACCGAGTTTGCGACGCTTCTGTCCGAACAGACCGCCGGCAACTACCAGCTCAGCCGTTCCGACTGGTCGGGACGTATCGATCCCGATGGCAACCTGCACCAGTTCGTCACCTGCAAGGGCGGCATCAACGACGTGAAATATTGCAATCCCGAGGTCGACAAGCTGCTGAACGAGGCCCGCGCCTCGACCGAAGATGCGGTCCGCAAGGAAAAATACGATGCCGCAAGTGTCATCCTCAACGATGACATGCCGATCATCTATCTCGGCCACCAGCCTTATGCCTATGCCATCTCCAACAAGGTCAAGGGCTGGGCACCGTCGCCGGATGGCATGATCCGTCTTCTCGGCGTCAGCAAGGACTGACAGCTTTGAACAGGTCGCACGGCTTGCCGTGCGGCCCCCAGCACCGGACTCAAACGGGGGCAATGCCATGCCTGTTTATATCGGCAAGCGACTGCTGGTCGCGATCCCGACGCTTCTCATCATTTCCATCTTCGTCTTTTCGCTGCAGAAATTGTTGCCGGGCGATCCGGTCCTTGCCATGGCGGGCGAGGAGCGCGATCCCGCGACGATTGAATTCCTGCGCGAGAAATATCGCCTGAACGACCCCGTGCCGCTGCAATATATCAACTGGCTGGGCGGCGTGGTTACGGGTGATTTCGGCATTTCGCTGCGCACCAACCAGCCGGTGCTGGAACTGATCGGCCAGAAGCTGCCGGTCACCATTCAGCTTGCCGTCATGGCAATGTTCTTTGCCATGGTCATCGGCATTCCCATCGGCATTCTGGCCGCCGTCAAGAAGAACACGTGGATCGATTATACGGCCAATATCGTGGCGCTCTCCGGCCTGTCGATCCCGAATTTCTGGCTCGGCATCATGCTGATCCTGCTGGTGTCGGTCAAACTCGGTTGGCTGCCGGCATCCGGTTATGAATCGATCTTCGTAGACCCTGTCCGCTCCATCGAAACCATGATCATGCCCGCCTTCGTGCTCGGCAATGCGCTTGCGGCGACGCTGATGCGCCATACCCGCTCGGCGATGGTGGCGGTCTTGAGTTCCGATTATATCCGCACCGCCCGCGCCAAGGGGCTTTCGCCACGCGAAATCATCCTGTCGCACAGTTTCCGCAACGCGCTTCTGCCCGTCATCACGCTGCTGGCGCTGCTCTTCGGTGAATTGCTGGCCGGCGCGGTTCTGACGGAGCAGATATTCACCATTCCCGGCTTCGGCAAGATGACCGTCGATGCGGTGTTTACGCGTGACTATGCCGTCGTGCAGGGCATCGTGCTCTGCACCGCCGTCGGCTTCATCCTCATGAACCTTCTGGCCGACATTGCCTATGTCCTGCTCAACCCCCGCCTCAGGGCGACAATCTGAGGCTGATATCATGACCGTTCTCGATCAAAACCTCTCCGTACCGGCGACACGGCAGGAAAGCCGCGCCTGGAAAAAAATGAAGCGCAACAAATCGGCGCTTGTCGGCATGATCATCGTGCTGTTTTTCGCCGTGCTTGCCATCGCCGCGCCGATCCTGCCGATTGCCGACCCGGTTGCGACCAGCTGGTCGGCCATCCGCAAGGCGCCATCGGCGGCCCACTGGCTCGGGACCGATGATCTCGGCCGCGATATTCTCTCGCGCATGATCTATGGCGCGCGCGCTTCGCTGATGGCAGGCGTCGTCTCCGTGATGATCGCCGTGGTGATCGGTGTGCCGTTCGGGTTGATTTCAGGTTATTTCGGCGGCTGGGTGGATATGGTCATATCGCGCATCACTGAAGCGCTGCTGGCCATGCCGTTCCTGATCATGGCGATTGCACTGGCTGCCTTTCTCGGCCCGAGCCTCACCAATGCGATGATTGCCATCGGCCTTTCCGCCATGCCGATTTTCGTGCGGTTGACGCGCGGGCAGGTGCTTGCCGTCAAGATGGAAGATTATGTCGAAGGCGCAAGGTCCATCGGCCTCAACCATATCGATATCATGACCCGTTATATCCTGCCGAATGTCTTTGCCCCCATCATCGTGCAGGCGACGCTGACGGTGGCGACCGCCATCATCGCGGAGGCGAGCCTTTCCTTCCTCGGTCTTGGCCAGCAGGCGCCGGCCCCATCCTGGGGTTCCATGCTGAACACCGCGAAGAATTTTCTCAGCCAGGCGCCGTGGATGACGATGTGGCCCGGCATCGCCATCTTCCTCGTCGTCATCGGTTTCAATCTTCTGGGCGACGGCCTGCGTGACGCGCTCGATCCGCGCGAAGCATGATTTTTTACAAGGAATATCGGAATGACTGAATTCACCACACGCCCTGAAATCCTTGGCACCTTCGGCGTCGTCACCTCCACGCACTGGATCGCCTCGGCCGTTGGCATGGCGATCCTCGAAAAGGGCGGCAATGCTTTCGACGCCGCCGTCGCCACCGGTTTTGTCCTCCAGATTGTCGAGCCGCATCTGTGCGGTCCGGGCGGAGATATGCCGGCCGTGTTTTATTCGAAGCAGAAGGACAAGGTCGAAGTCATCTGCGCACAGGGCCCGGCCCCGAGCGGTGCGACGATCGAACATTACACTTCGGAAGGGCTGAAACTGATCCCCGGCGACGGGCTGCTGGCCACCGTCATCCCCGGTGCCTTCGACGGCTGGATGCTGATGCTGCGCGATTATGGCACGATGAGTGTGCGCGACGTGCTGGAACCGGCCATCTATTATGCCGAGCAGGGGCATCCAACGCTTCCGCGTGTCTCCGCCACCATCAAGGGGCTGGCCGATTTCTTCGAGAAGGAATGGCCGACATCCCATGATACATGGCTGCCGGGCGGCGCGGCACCCGAACCTCACGCCAATTTCAGGAACCCTGTCCTTGCCGCGACCTATCAGCGGATCGTCACCGAAGCCGCAGCGCGCTCCGGTCGCGAAAACCAGATCGAGGCGGCACGCGATGCCTTCTACCGGGGTTTCGTAGCGGAAGCCATCGACAGTTACGTAAGGTCGGCGGAGGTGATGGATGCCAGCGGCGCAAAGCATAAAGGGGTGCTGACGGCGCAGGACATGGCGGATTGGAGCGCGACCGTCGAAGCGCCGCAGACATTCGACTATCATGACTGGACGGTTGCCAAGACACCTGCCTGGGGGCAGGGTCCGGTTCTGCTGCAATCGCTCGCATTGCTGAAAGGTTTCGACATCGCGGCCATGGACCCGTCCGGTCCCGATTTCATCCACACCGTCGTCGAAGCCATGAAGCTCGCCTTTGCCGACCGTGAGGTCTATTACGGCGATCCGGAATTTGGGCAAATCCCAACGGAATATCTTCTCTCCGAGGGCTATAATGCCGGACGCCGGGCGCTGATCGGCCGCGAGGCCTCGCTGGGGCTGCGCCCCGGCACCGTGCCGGGTTATGAAAATCAGGTGGACGCCACCATGGCCATGCTGGCCGAGATGAGCGGCAAGGGCACCGTCTACGAACCGACCATGTCGCATCTGACTGAGAAGCGCGGGGACACGGTGCATATCGATGTCATCGACCGCTGGGGCAACATGGTCTCCACCACACCTTCGGGCGGCTGGCTGCAATCTTCGCCCATCGTGCCCGGTCTCGGTTTCGCGCTCAATTCCCGCGCCCAGATGTTCTGGCTGAAGGAAGGCCTGCCGACCTCGCTTGCGCCGGGCAAACGCCCGCGCACGACGCTGACGCCGTCGCTGGCGCTGCATCAGGGCCGTCCCGCCATGGTCTTCGGCACACCCGGCGGCGACCAGCAGGACCAGTGGCAGCTGCCCTTCTTCCTGCGTTATGCGCATCACGGCAAGAACCTGCAGTCGGCCATCGATATGCCCCTGTTCCACACCTCGCATTTTCCGGGTTCGTTTTATCCGCGCACCAGTTCGCCGGGTGAAATCATGGTGGAAAGCACGGTGGGGGAGGCCACGCTCGACGAGCTTCGCCGTCGCGGCCACCGGGTCACGGTTGCCGATGCCTGGTCGGTCGGGCGATTGACTGCTGCGCGGCGGGATGCGGATGGCCTGTTGCGGGCTGCGGCAACACCGCGGCTGATGCAGGCCTATGCGGTGGGGCGTTGACACCATGGAAACAAAACCAGTCCTCTCCGTCCGTAACCTGACGACGTCGTTTCTCGTCGATGACGAATGGAAAAGCGTCGTGCGCAACGTCTCTTTCGATGTTGCGCCAGGCGAAACCGTCGCGATTGTCGGCGAATCCGGTTCCGGCAAGTCCGTCACCTCGCTGTCGCTCATGCGCCTGCTTGCGCCTTCCTCCAGCCGGATCGAAGGCGAAGTGCTGCTCAACGGCCGCAACCTGCTGGCGCTTTCCGAAAAGGAGATGCGCGGCGTGCGCGGCAACGATATCTCGATGATCTTTCAGGAGCCGATGACCTCGCTCAATCCGATCTTCACCATCGGCCGTCAGATTTCCGAAGTTCTCATTCGCCACAAGGGGCTTTCGAAACAGCAGGCGCGGGCGGAGACGGTGCGGCTTCTGGAAAAGGTCCGTATTCCCAATGCGGCCGGCCGTTTTGACGAATATCCGCATCAGTTTTCCGGCGGCATGCGCCAGCGGGTAATGATTGCCATGGCGCTCGCCTCGCGGCCGAAACTGCTGATCGCCGATGAGCCGACGACGGCGCTCGACGTCACCATTCAGGGGCAAATCCTCGACCTGATCAAACTGCTTCAGGAAGAGGAAGGCATGTCGGTCCTTTTCATCACCCACGACATGGGCGTGGTGGCCGAGATCGCCGACCGGACGATTGTGATGTATCGCGGCGATGAGGTTGAGACCGGACCGACCGAGGAGATATTCAAACGCGGCAAGCACCCCTATACGCGGGCGCTGCTTTCGGCGGTGCCGAAGCTTGGCTCGATGCGTGATCGGCAATGGCCGACGCGTTTTCCCGTGCTCGACATGAAAACCGGTCTTTCAACCGAAGCCGAGGAGGTGGCCGAGACGGTTGCGAGCGGTCAGACGCCGGTTCTGTCGGTCAAGAACCTCGTGACGCGTTTCCCCATCCGCTCCGGCCTGCTGGCGCGCCAGACGGGTGCGGTTCATGCCGTCGAAAACGTCTCCTTCGATCTGTTCCAGGGCGAGACGCTTGCGCTGGTCGGTGAATCCGGTTGCGGAAAATCCACCACCGGCCGCTCGATCATGCGCCTCGTGGAGCCGTCGTCCGGCGATGTATCGCTTGACGGTTACGATGTGATGCGGCTCGATACGGTGGGCCTGCGCAACATGCGCAAATCCGTCCAGATGATCTTTCAGGACCCGTTCTCCTCGCTCAATCCGCGCATGACGGTGGGGATGGCAATTTCCGAACCCTTCATCAAGCACAAGTTGGGCACCACGAAACAGGCGAAGGAAAAGACCGCCGATCTTCTGCAGAAGGTTGGCCTTTCCGCTGATATGGCCGGTCGATACCCACATGAGTTTTCCGGCGGCCAGCGTCAGCGCATCGCCATTGCCCGGGCGCTTGCGCTTGATCCCAAGGTTATCGTTGCCGATGAAAGCGTCTCGGCGCTGGACGTTTCGATCAAGGCGCAGGTCTGCAACCTGTTGCTCGACCTCCAGCAGAGCCTCAACCTCGCCTTCCTGTTCATCTCGCATGACATGGCGGTGGTGGAGCGCGTCAGTCACCGTGTGGCGGTGATGTATCTCGGCGAGATCGTCGAAATCGGCCCGCGTGCTGATGTCTTCGACAATCCGCAGCATGCCTATACGAAAAAGCTGATGGCGGCGGTGCCGGTTCCGGATCCGGCGCGGCGCGGAATAAGGCGCGGCGTTTCCAATGACGAGCTGAAAAGCCCGATACGGGCAATGGGATATGAAACGCCTGTACGGACTTACAGGACCGTTTCACCCGGCCATTTCGTGCAGGTGGCCTGAGGCGGCAAAAAAGCGGGTCTTGAAGCGAATGCCGGTCATCTGGAATAATGGCGCTGCCCGCACCACCGGTGCCGGCATTCTTTCGAGGTGACGATGCGACGACTGGTTTTATGGGGAGTGCTGATGATGGCCCTTGGCGCAAATGCTGAGGCTTCCGTTCTGGAAGCCGTAACGGCGAAGGATCACGCGAGGCTCGAACAGCTTTTGAAAAACAGTGGCGTCACCGAAGAGCGGAACGCGCAGGGCCAGACGCCTCTTCTGGTTGCCGTCTGGCAAAATGATGTGTCGGCGGCACGCCTGCTTCTCGATGCCGGTGCCGATGTCGATGCCCGCGACAATATCGAGGACAGCCCGTTTCTGGTGGCGGGTGCACAGGGCAGAACCGAGATCCTGCGGATGATCCTGAAAAAGGGCGCAAACCTTGAAAGCACCAACCGCTTTGGCGGCACCGCCCTCATTCCGGCTGCCGAAAAGGGACATCCGGAAGCCGTTGATATGCTGCTTGCAGCCGGTTTGGATGTCGATCACGTCAACCGGCTTGGGTGGACGGCCCTGCTTGAAGTCACAATCCTGAGAGATGGCGGGGCGGTATCCCAGCGGATCGTCCGGTCGCTTCTTGCCGGCGGCGCTGACGTTGCAGTGAAGGATTTTGACGGAAGGACCGCGCTTGCCCATGCCCGCGAAAGAGGGCTTACGGAAATCGTTGCACTGCTTAAGGCCGCCGGCGCGAAGGACTGACCGGCCGCTTGGCCGAGCGCGCGAGCGGCTTCAGGCCGACCTCTGCGCCAGCCCGGTGCCTGCCGGAAATATCAGCTGAACCTTCGCCCCTTCACCGGGTTTCGAATTGATATGCGCCTCGCCGCCGCTCTGGCGAACGAAGCCATAGACCATGGCAAGGCCAAGGCCCGCGCCGCCATGGTCTCCGCGGGTGGTGAAATAGGGCTCGAAGGCCTTGTCCACCGCCTCCGGCGTCATGCCGATCCCCTCGTCGGTGACTGATATCACCAGTGCATCCTTATCGCAGGTCGCCTCGATTGAAATCAGGCCGCCATCAGGCATGGCAGCCGCCGCATTGAGGCAGAGGTTGAGGATGGACTGCTCGAAGAGGGCGGGGTCGAGCGGGATTGTGGGAAGATTGTCATCGAGATCGAGCGCGATCCGGCATTTGGGCCCGACCGCGATCTCGAGGATATCGGCCATGCCGCGCAGCAGGTTGGCGACATTGATTGAGCTTGGATGGATCGGCTGCTGGCTGCCGATGGTCAACATGCTGCTGGCGAGAGACCGGCCGCGATCCGCCGCCTTGCGGATACGGGCAATGTGCCGGTTCTGGCGGTCGTTGAACCCGGCCTCGCGCTCCAAAAGCCCCAGACTGCCGGTGATGATGCCGATCATGTTGCCCACCTCATGGCTGACCTGGTGGGTCATGCGCATGATGCCGTCCAGCCGCTGGGCCTTTACGGCTTCCGCTTCCTGCCGGTCGAGTGCCGTGACATCGCGGGCAAGCAGCACGATGCCGCCATCCGGCTGGCGCGACATCGATACTTCGATCACCCGTTCGTCTCCGGTGCGGTGGCGCACAACGGCGCGCTCCATCAACGCGCCCTTTTCGCTCTCGAACGGCAGCAGCATCGGATCGATTTCCGGGACCGGTTCGACAAACCGGCGGATCGGCAGTTTTCGCGACGAGCCGGAGCGTCCGACCAGTTCGATGATGCGGCGGTTCATGGTGATCGGCCGGCCGGTTGCATCAAACAGCGCTATGCCCTCATTCATGTTACGGAAGGTCGAGCGGATGGTGCGGGCCGCCGCTTCCGCCGTGCGCCTGAGGCGCGAGACGCGGTCGACGCTGTCATGAAAGGCGCGGAATGCGTCAAGCAGACGGATCAACTCCGTTTCCGAGCCGCTATAGGAAGGCGGGCCGACATCCTTTTCCCCTTTGGCAAGCGCATTCATGCCGTTGGAGAGCGCCGCGATCCCGCGCGACACCCGCATTACCGAGCGGATGGAGAGGATAGCCACCACCAGAACCAGCAGCGAGGCCACGGCGACGATGACCAGCAGCCGGCTGAGTGCATCGGAGGTGGAGATCAGGTCTTCGTTCAGGCTGCGGGCAACTGCGTCGCCCTGGGTTTCCGTGACATGGGAGAGGTCGCGCGACACGGTGTGAAGCCGCGACACCGAGGCGCGGATGGCGAACATTTCAAGGAGATAACGGCTCTGGGCCGCAAAGACCCGCTCATAGGGTTGCATCTCGGCCAGAGGCAAGCGCTCGCCGGGGTAACCCTGCTGACGCGCGGTGGTTTCGGCGACATAACGGCGGCGCAGTTCGCCCAGCTGGAAAAGACTGTCGGATGCGGAGGCGGCCTGCACGATGCCGTTCATGCGCCGGCGCAGCTCGGGGTCGGCAATGCCGCGACCGGTGGCGATTTCGCCGAGTGCCGCCGCCGCTTCCGCCTTGTGGGCCTGTGCGGCATCGGCATCCCTGGCGAGATCGAGCGTCTGCGCCCGGATAAGCTGGAGCAGTTCGACGATGCGTTCGCTCGCAAAGCCGCGTGCTGCCCGCTCCCCGCTGGCTGGCCCGGTCATCTCCAGCAGCAGGTCGACCTGCTGGACCACGGAGCGGCTTTCGCTGGAAACGCGATAGGGCGAGGCGGCATTCATCAGGAAAGGCGCGCTGGAGACGAGATCGGAGACCTGCCGGGAGACCAGCGACGCCTTGGCGAGACTGGAAAAAGCCTGCAAGCCATAGGCCGCCATTTCATCGCGGGCGCGCTGCAGGCCATAAATGGCGATGGCCGACAGGCTGAAGACGAGGACGCAGGTAAAGACGATCGCAAAGGGCAGGCGAAACGCGATCGAGGAAAGGAAGGAACGGCTGATCACGGGGAAAGCTCGCCCTCGTCGGTGTGGAGCACATATCCCTTGCCGCGCCGCGTCTTGATATGGCGCGGCAGGTCTGGGTTTATCTCGATCTTGCGCCGCAGCCGCAGCACCAGAACATCGACGTTGCGGTCGATATAGCGGTCGCTTTCCGAACCCAGCCGGTCGAGGATCTGCGAACGGCTGACGGGCTGGTTTGGTGTTTCGGCGAGAATTTCCAGCAGCGCGAATTCGGCGCTGGTCAGCGTGCGGCTGCGGTCCGCAAGGCAGACGGCCCGGCGGGCATCGAGATCGATCGCCCAGTCGCCGAGGCGCAGCGCCGTGCGGCCATGGTCACGCTCGCTGTCCTTTTCCTGTTTCAGCGAGGGGATCGTTCGGCGCAGAACGGCCTTGATCCGTGCCGTCAGTTCGATGGGTTCAAAGGGTTTGACGACATAATCGTCGGCGGCCGTTTCCAGACCGAGAACCCGGTCGGCGGCGCTGCCGGCGGCCGTGACCATGACAATGCCGATATCACTATCGACCTTGCCGCGCAGCCGCTGGGCGAAGGTGCGGCCGGACGTGCCGGGCAGATTGTGATCAACGAGCACCAGCTGCATCCTGTCCCGCGCCAATATCTCGTCCGCTTCCTCGGCGGAGCGGGCGCAGGTGGGCAGCCAGCCCTCGGCCTCGACGAGGTCCGAGATAAGCTCGGCCATATCAGGATCGTCCTCGACGATCAGAATGCGAACCTTCTGATTAAGCACGGTATCTTCCTCCCGCCATCATCATAGGCGCGGCTGCGGCGATCTTCAAAGGCTCGCTGGTTATCTCCCCCGTCATAATTGTAATATCTGTAATCTTGTTCGGCGGTGCAGTGAAAAATTGGTAACCATTCTTCGATTGCGGTACGGGCCGAATGTGACATGCTGTTTGTGGAGACTGGAACGGGGAGGTTCCAGGCAGGGAGGCTTTAAGTGAAACGATTGACCGCACTTGCGGCGAGCATGGCTTTATGGCTGTGCGGCGCAGGGCATGGCATGGCCGAGCCGAAGTTGAACGTCCTGTGCGGCGTCGACGAGGCCTGGTGCGTGGCCATGCAGCGGGCCTTCGAGGCAAGGATGGGCCTTGAGATTTCGATGGTTCGCAGGAGCACAGGCGAAATTCTCGACCAGATTCGTGCGGAACGATCCCACCCGACAGTCGACGTCTGGTGGGGTGGCACGGGCGATACCCATTTGCAGGCCGGCTCGGAAGGGCTGCTGGACGAGTATCAGCCCCTGCATCCACAGGACCTGTTGCCCTGGGCGCAGAATTTTTATGCCATGTCCGGATCAAGGTCCGCCGGCATTTATGCCGGAGCGCTGGGATTTGCCTATAATTCCGAACTGCTCGCCAGAAACAATCTGCCGGCTCCCACCTGCTGGAAGGATCTGGCGAAGGACATTTATCGCGGCCATATCCTGACCGGCAATCCAAACTATTCCGGCACGGCGTTCACCATGCTCGCCACGCTGGTGCAGCTGTTCGGCGAGGAGGAGGCCTTCGGTTTCATGACGAAACTGAACGGGAATGTCGTCGGTTATACCAAGGTGGGTGCAGCGCCCGTCAAGGCGGCGGCGCGGGGCGAGGTCGTGATCGGGATTTCCTTCATGCATGACGCGGTGACCCAGAAGATCGAAGGGTTTCCGCTGGTCATCGTCGCCCCCTGCGAAGGCACCGGTTACGAGATCGGGGCGGTCAGCATCGTCAAGGGCAACCGCAATACGGCCCTTGCGCAGGCCTTCGTGGAATTTGCGCTGAGCCCGGAGGGACAGGCGACTGGGGCTGCGGCGGGCCAGAACCAGGTGCCGTCCAACGCCCGGGCGACATTGCCGCTCACCGCACCCGATATATCGATGATCAAGATGGTGGACTATGACTTCGCCACCTTCGGACAGCCGGAAGAGCGAAGTCGGTTATTGAGCCGCTTCGACAGCGAAATCCACCCGAGCCAGACCCAGTAGGGCCAAAAACCAACACCTCGAAAAGACAGCGTGCGCGCCGCAGGGCGCCGCGACCGGCAGCGCCATGTCCGCGCGCTGCCCAGGAATTCAGACGCAAGCTACAGGAGGATAACCATGCGACTGACGATACTTTCCACCCTGCTTTTTGCCGGCACGGCACTGAGCGCCGTTTCCGCGCAGGCGGCGGGCGAACTGAACCTCATCTGCTCGGCCGATGTCGTCATCTGCGAACAGATGAAGGGCGATTTTGAAAAGTCGCATGACATCAAGGTCAATATGGTGCGCCTGTCTTCTGGCGAAACCTATGCCAAGGTGCGCGCGGAAGCCCGCAACCCGAAGACCGATATCTGGTGGGCCGGTACCGGCGATCCGCATATGCAGGCGGCCTCGGAAAACCTGACGCTGGAATACAAGTCGCCGATGCTCGACCAGTTGCAGGACTGGGCCGTGAAACAGGCCGAAAGCACCGGTTACAGGACTGTCGGCGTTTATGCCGGTGCGCTGGGCTGGGGCTACAACACCGAAATCTTCAAGTCGAAGGGTTACAAGGAGCCGAAGTGCTGGGCCGACCTGCTGGCGCCGGAACTGAAGGGTGAAATCCAGATCGCCAATCCGAACTCTTCGGGCACCGCCTATACCGCGCTTGCCTCGCTCGCGCAGATCATGGGTGAAGATCAGGCGATCGACTATCTGAAGAAGCTCAACGTCAATATCTCGCAATATACCAAGTCGGGTTCCGCACCGGTCAAGGCGGCGGCGCGCGGCGAGACGGCGCTCGGCATCGTCTTCATGCATGATGCGGTGGCGCAGACGGCGGAAGGCTTCCCGGTGAAGTCGATCGCGCCGTGCGAAGGCACGGGTTACGAAATCGGCTCCATGTCGATCATCAAGGGTGCCCGCAACCTCGACAATGCCAAGACCTGGTACGACTGGGCGCTGAAACCGGAAGTGCAGTCGCGCATGAAGGACGCCAAGTCCTTCCAGCTTCCCTCCAACAAGACGGCGGAAGTGCCGAAAGAAGCGCCGAAGTTCGAGGATATCAAGCTCATCGACTACGACTTCAAGACCTATGGCGATCCGGCCAAGCGCAAGGCGCTTCTGGAACGTTGGGACCGTGAGGTTGGTGCGGTCGCCAACTGATCTTAACTCCGGCGACAGGCATCCCGGCTTTTAAAGCCGGGGTGTCCGCCACTCTCTCATCGGCATGAAATAAGCGAGGTCGGCCATGACACGTGGCAATCGCAGGCTGGACATCGTCCTGGCGTTCGGGGCTTTTGCCCTCATTCTTCTTCCCTGGTATCGCATCGAAGGCGGCTTTTTCAGCTTCCGCTGGCTGTCCGGATTTTTCTCCACCGCTAGCAATGCGCCCGGTGTGCTGCAAATATTGTCCTATGGAAAACCATGGCTTGTCGGCATCGTTCTTTTCTTCCTCGCCGCATGCCTTGTCCGGCCAATGCGTGATCCGATGCGCCGGGGTGGGTTGCTTGCCTTTATCGGTGCTGCCGGTCTCGTTTTTCTTGCTTTGCAGGGGCTGGCGATCGGCTTTACCGGCTGGACATGGACGATCAGCGAAAACCTCTTTGGCATGCTTGCCGATGGTCAGGCGTCCATGGGGGCGGGGGCCGTCGTCATGTCGTTCGTCTTCGTGCTGCTTTTCGCCTTCGGTCTTGCCGAACGTGGCGTCATGAAAGGCGACGCCTTCGTCGTCGGCGCCATTTCCGTTCTGGTGTTCCTCGTCGCGGTTTTTGTCTTCTATCCGATCGGCAGCATGCTGATCGCATCCGTTCAGGATTTCGACGGCTCCTTCAATGCCGATGGCTTTATCCGCAATATCCAGGATCCCGGCATTTGGAGCCTTGGCTGCGTGGCGGGCGAAGAGCGTTGCGGCGTTGCCTGGCGCACATTGTTTCTGGCCTTGATGACCGCCTTCGGTTCGACCGTGCTCGGTCTCGGCTTCGCTTTGATCGCCACCCGCACGCGCTTTCCCTTCAAGAAGGGCCTGCGGCTTCTCACCGTTCTGCCGATCATCACGCCGCCTTTTGTTATCGGCCTTGCTTTGACGCTGCTTTTCGGCCGCGCCGGTGTCGTCACCGAATGGCTTTCCTATCTCTTCGGCATCGAACCGGGCCGCTGGCTTTATGGCATGACCGGCATCTGGATCGCACAGGTTCTGTCCTTCACGCCCATCTCGTTTCTGGTGCTGATCGGCGTGGTCGAAGGTGTCAGCCCGTCGATGGAAGAAGCCTCACAGACGCTGCGCGCCGACCGCTGGCGCACCTTCTGGCGGGTGTCGCTGCCGCTGATGAAGCCCGGTCTCGCCAATGCCTTCCTGATCGGCTTTATCGAGAGCATGGCGGATTTCGGCAATCCGCTGGTGCTTGGCGGCACGCATGGCGTGCTGTCGACGGAAATCTTCTTTGCTGTCGTCGGCTCGCAGAATGATCCCTCCCGCGCCGCGGTGCTTGCTATCATCCTCCTGTGCTTCACGCTTTCGGCCTTCCTTGCCCAGCGCTTCTGGCTGGCGGGCAAGAATTTCGCCACGGTGACGGGCAAGGGCGACAGCGGCGCGCATATTGCCCTGCCACGCGGCCTGTCCATCGGCGTCCACGCGGTCGTGGTGCCGTGGATGATCTTCACCATCGTCGTTTACGGCATGATCCTCGTCGGCGGTTTCGTGAAGACCTGGGGTCTCGATAATTCACTGACGCTTGATCATTACATCCGCGCCTTTTCCGTCAGCTTCTCCAACGGCTCGATTGCCTGGACGGGTGTTGCCTGGAACTCGTTCTGGACGACGATGGAGATCGCGCTGGTTTCGGCGCCGCTCACCGCTGCCGTCGGTCTTCTCACCGCCTATATCATCGTGCGGCAGAAATTCGCCGGACGGAACCTGTTTGAATTTGCACTGATGATGAGCTTTGCCATTCCCGGTACGGTCATCGGTGTCAGCTACATCATGGCCTTCAACCTGCCGCCGGTGGAAATGACGGGCTCGGCGCTGATCCTGATCGCCTGCTTCGTCTTCCGCAACATGCCGGTGGGCGTGCGCGGCGGCATCGCGGCGATGAGCCAGCTCGACAAGAGCCTCGACGAGGCCTCGCTGACGCTACGGGCCAATAGTTTCCGCACCATCCGCAAGGTCATCCTGCCGCTCTTGAGGCCCGCAATCACGGCTGCGCTGGTCTATTCCTTCGTGCGCGCCATCACCTCCATCAGCGCCGTCATCTTCCTCGTCAGCGCCCAGTACAACATGGCGACGTCCTACATCGTCGGCCTCGTCGAAAACGGCGAATATGGTGTGGCGATCGCCTATTCCTCCATGCTGATCGTGGTGATGATCACCGTCATTACCGGCTTCCAGCTCATTGTCGGTGAGCGACGCCTGCGGCGCGAAAACCGCGTCGCCGGCCTGCCATCCGCTTCCTCCGTTCCTCTTGCCCAGGAGAAAACCGTATGATTTCCGTAAAGCCCGGCTCCGTCACTTTTCAGAATGTCCGCAAGACCTTCGGCGCCTTCACCGCCATTCCCGACCTGTCGCTCACCATCGAGCCCGGCACGCTGGTAACCCTGCTCGGTCCCTCCGGCTGCGGCAAGACGACGACGCTGCGTATGCTGGCAGGTCTTGAACATCCGACCAGCGGCCGCATTCTCATCGGCGACAAGGATGTGACCATGCTGCCTGCCAATGAGCGCGATGTCTCGATGGTCTTCCAGTCCTATGCGCTTTTCCCGCACATGACGGCGCTCGACAATGTCGCTTACGGCCTGCAATCCTCGGGATTGCGCAAGGCGGAAGCGCGGGAAAAGGCGGAAGAGGGGTTGAAGCTCGTCGGCCTCGCCGGCATGGGCCATCGCCTGCCGGCAGAACTTTCCGGCGGCCAGCAGCAGCGCGTCGCGGTTGCCCGCGCTCTGGTGCTGGAGCCGCAGGTATTGCTGCTTGATGAGCCGCTTTCCAACCTCGATGCCCGCCTTCGCCGCCGGGTGCGTACCGAAATTCGTGAATTGCAGCAGCGGCTGGGGTTCACCGCCGTTTATGTGACGCATGATCAGGACGAGGCATTGGCCGTTTCGGACAGAATCATTGTGATGAAGGATGGCGAAATCGCCCAGTCGGGTGCGCCGCGCGATCTTTACGAAGCACCGGCCTCAGCCTTCATCGCCGATTTCATGGGTGAGGCGAATGTCGTCGGCTGTGAGGTGATCAGCATTGAGGGGCCGGATGCGCTGATCCGCGTCGGCGGCATCGATCATCGGGTTTCGGCGCGCAATGCCCGGCCCGGTCCGGCCAAGCTTGCCGTGCGTCCGGGTTCGATTGCCATCGGCCAGGCAGGCGGGCAAGGGGTTGCCGGCCGGGTGCTGCACAGCGCCTATCTCGGCGGCCATGTCGAATATGAAGTCGAGACAGATATCGGCACGCTCTTCATCGTCGACCATGCGGTCGAGGTGAGCCTGCCGCCGCAAAGCGATGTCACGCTCGGCTTCAGGAGCCGGGGTATTGCGCTGATCCAGTCGTGACGGGCTTCAGTCCTGCGGATCGGGCATGATCCACCAGAACAGCTGCACGAGGTCACTCCAGGTGCGGGCGAGATCATCCATCATGGCATTCACCTCCATATAGAGGTGAATGGCCAGAAGCGTGAAAAGCCCCAATAACAGCCATGGCCAGAGCGGGCGTCTGCCCGCCGGTTTCGTTTCGTGCTTTTCGTCCTGATTGATGTCCAATCGCCATCTCCCCGTGACCTTGAGACCTACGATCAAAACCGCGCGGCTGCAACCGGTCGTCTGGAGGCGCGCGGCCACGTCCTCGCCATGAAGTGCGGCGCCCTGCCACAAAAACACCCAGATTCATTCAGCCGCAGTTCACCCGCCGGGGCGCTAAATCCCGACATCCCATAAGGAGGGAGATGACATGCGTAAGATGATTTTTGGCGCAGGAATGATACTCAGCGCCCTGTTCGGCACCGGCGCGAACGCCATGCCCGTGGGTCAGCCATCTGCACCCGCGACATCCAATGTTCAGACCGTCGACTATGCCTGCGGACGTGGCTTTCATCTGTCGCCGCGCGGCTATTGCCGTCCAAACGGCCCGCCGCGTTATGAGCGCGGCTGGGACAGGCGCGACCGCTGGGAAGGCCGCCGCGAATGGCGCGAACGTCAGGCCCGCAGAGAATGGCGGGAACGGCGAGACCGCCGCGACTGGCGGGAACACCGTGAATGGCGTGACCGTCGCGATTATTATCGCTGGTAATCGGCCAGGCCCTCTCTTAACCGGGAGGGCCTTTCTCCTGTCGTACATCATGCCTTTGTCTGCCGACCCACGGCTCAATTCCCGATTCAACTGGAATTGAGGAAACCTCGGCGGTGCTCGCGGGTTAACCCGGGATGTCGACATTCAAAGGAGGATACCATGAACATTTCAAGGCGTAGCATTCTGGCAGCCGGTGCGGTCACCGCCGCCGCCACCATTTTCCCCCGTCCGTACGTGGCGCATGCCGCATTGCCGCTGGCGCAGCCACCGCTCCCGTTTGCCCAAGCCGATCTTGCGCCCGTCATTTCCGAAAAAACAGTTGGCCTACATTACGGTAAACACCACAAGGCCTATTACGACAAGCTGAACACGCTGGCAGCCGGCACACGTTATGCCGACATGGCACTGGTGGAAATCGTCACCGAATCTGCAAAATCGAAGGACGCTGACGATATCAAGATTTTCAACAACGCCGCTCAGGCGTGGAACCACGTTGCCTATTGGGATCAGTTCGTTCCCGGCGGACCCAACCGGCCGACCGGCGATCTAGCGGCCCAGGTCAACGAAACCTTCGGCGACTATGAAGGCTTCATCAAAAGGGCGGTGGATGTTTCCGACACGGTCTTCGGTACCGGCTGGGTATGGCTGACACGCGGCGACGATAACAAGCTTGCGCTCATCGGATATGAAGACGGCAAGAACCCGGTCGCCGTCGGTCGTCCCGCCTACCTGGGCATCGATATCTGGGAACACGCCTATTACGTCGATTATGAAAATCGCAAGCCCGAACATATCCGCGCCGTGCTGGACAAGCTGGTGAACTGGCGGGTCGTCGAAGAACGCGTCAAAGCCTGAGACCGGTACACTCGTCCCCTCCCGTAAACACCAATGGCTTGCCCCGAGGTGCTTTTGAGCTACTATGCCGGCATGGCGGGGAGGCCATGTTACAGGAGGGTTCATGAATTACCGGTTTTCGAAACGGCGCATGGTGTTGAAGCTTGCCGCTACGGCAGCTTCTTTTTGCATGCTGGGAATGACGGCGAGCGCCGAGGGTTTTCCCGATCGGACCATTACGCTGGTCGTGCCTTTCGCTGCGGGCGGCTCCACCGATGTGGTGGCGCGTGTCATCGCGCAGAAGATGGGCGATGAGCTTGGCCATCAGATCGTTGTTGAAAATGTCGCCGGCGCCGGTGGCAATCTCGGCGCCGACCGTGTCGCCCGGGCAGAGCCGGACGGCTATACGATCCTGATGGGCACGGTTGCGACCCATGCGCTCAACCCGCTTATCCTCAAAACAAAGCCTTACGATCCGGAAAAGGATTTCGCCCCGGTTTCCTTGCTGGTGGTGGTGCCGAATGTGCTGGTCGTCAATCCGAAGCTCAACGTCAACAGCGTTGCGGAACTGATTGCGCTTCTCAAGGCCGAGCCGGATAAATATGCCTATGCATCTTCCGGCAATGGCACGCCGCTGCATCTTTCAGGCGAACTGTTCAAGAGCATGGCCGGTGTCAGCATGCAGCATGTTCCCTATAAGGGAGCAGGCCCGGCGCTCAACGATCTTCTCGGCAACCAGATTTCGATCATGTTCGACAATCTGCCGTCGTCATCAGGCCACATCAAGTCCGGAACATTGCGGGCGCTTGGTGTGACAACCACTGAGCGCGCTTCATCCTTCCCGGATATGCCGACCATTGCCGAGACAGTGCCGGGTTATGAAACCTACACCTGGAATGCGCTCTTTGCGCCTGCCGGCACGCCGGCCGACGCGATCGATAAGCTCAATGCCGCCGCCAAGAAAGCGCTTGCCGATCCGAATGTGGCCGCGCGCATGGCGGAGTTCAGCGCCAAGATCGTTGCTTCGTCACCCGATGAGCTGAAAAGCCACGTTGCGGCCGAAATCGCCAAGTGGGAACCGGTCGTCAAAAATGCAAATGTGCAGATGGACTGATCGGGAGCGCTAATCCCGGTATCTTCGATACCTCGCTGCGCACTCCGTGCTGGGTGCGCAGTAGCAGCTGCCACTGCAGAACCGTAACCGAAGCCGTCATTGACCGGCCAGGAACGGGCCTGCCACATCGGCCAATGTGTCGTTTCCGCATCACTTGCCATAAGGTTGCAAAAACCCGCTTGGCAAGCTCAAATCACTCAGCTACAAAACGTATCACCGCGTCAGATCAAACAAAGGGAGGCGTTGCATGACACCAGCATTCACCGAAAACCTCCCGCAGGGAATGACCCGACACTAGGTCATATCCATTCGCGGCCCGCCCTGCGCGCGCCCGACATGCGGTTTTTTCCTTCATAGCCCGATTGATCTGACGGGATCATTTCGTCTCCCGTCCGGGCTGTGCCATCCAACTTCCGTTTTGAGGACCGGTTGCCTATTTTCTGGCGCCGTGCTGGTTAAAATGTCTCGCAAGAAGCTCGATTTCCGCGCCGATGCCTATCGTCATGTGCTCGGCTTTGTTTTTCACCACTGGAGCCACCGGCCGGCGCTGGTGGGTTTCATCATCGTGCTGGTCATTGCCAGCACGCTGGCCGAAGTCATGGTGCCGGTTTTTTCCGGCCAGATCGTTGATGCCATTGCCGGCGGCAACGGGGCGGACAAGGCGCTGCACGCTTTTGTCATCGTGGTGTCGCTGGGTCTCACCAGCGTGGTGCTGCGCTGGTTCATCTTTAACGGCATCATCAGGCTCACGCTGAAAACCATGGCTGACGTCACCAATAACGGCTTCCACAAGGTGCAGCGGTTCTCCACGGACTGGCATGCCAACAGCTTTGCCGGCTCTACGGTGCGCAAGATCACGCGTGGCATGTGGGCGCTGGATTCGCTGAACGACCTGCTGCTCATCGCGCTTCTGCCGTCCCTCGTGATGCTGGTCGGCGCCACCATCGTGCTGGGCAGCTACTGGCCGGTCATGGGCCTCATCGTCGGCCTGGGCTCGCTGATCTATGTCGGTGTCACCGTGGCTCTTTCCATGGGCTATGTGTCGCCTGCGGCACGGCTTGCCAATGCCTGGGATACAAGGCTTGGCGGGGCGCTGGCGGATGCCATCAGCTGCAACTCGGTCGTCAAGGCCTTTGGCGCTGAAACGCGTGAGGAAACGCGGCTGGGCCATGTGCTGGTGAAATGGGATAACCGCACGCGCAGGACATGGCGGCGCGGTACGCTGAATGGCACCATTCAGAGCTTCATGATGGTATCCATGCAGGCCGGCATTCTCGGCACCGGTCTCATCATGTGGCGACAGGGGCTGGCGACGCCGGGTGATATCACCTTCGTGCTTGCAATGTTCTTCGTGTTGCAGGGTTACCTGCGTGATGTGGGGCAGGATATCCGCAACCTGCAACGCGCCGTCAACGACATGGAAGAGCTGGTGCTGCTGGACAAGATGCCGCTTGGCGTCGAAGACAGGCCGGATGCCGCGCGGCTTGATATCGGCAGGGGCGAGATCGTCTTCGATCACGTCACGTTCCAATATGGCGCGCATCCCACCCCGCTTTATGATGACTTCTCGGTCACCATCAAGCCGGGCGAGCGTGTGGGGCTGGTTGGTCATTCCGGCTCGGGCAAGACAACCTTCGTCAAGCTCATCCAGCGCCTTTACGACATCAAGTCGGGCGCAATCCGCATCGACGGGCAGAATATCGCCGGTGTCACGCAATCGAGCCTGCGCGGCCAGATCGCCATCGTGCAGCAGGAACCCATCCTGTTCCACCGCACGCTGGCGGAAAACATCGCCTATGGCCGGCCGGGTGCCTCAAGACGGGAAATCGAGCAGGCGGCAAAACAGGCCAGCGCCCATGAGTTCATCATGTCCCTTCCAAAAGGGTATGAGACCATGGTCGGCGAACGCGGCGTTAAGCTCTCGGGCGGGGAACGCCAGCGCGTCGCCATTGCCCGTGCCTTCCTTGCGGATGCACCGGTGCTGATCCTTGACGAGGCCACTTCGAGCCTCGACAGCGAAAGCGAAGTGCAGATCCAGCAGGCCATGGAACGGCTGATGGATGGCCGCACGACGCTCGTCATCGCGCACCGGCTCTCCACGGTCAGGGCGCTGGACCGGCTGCTGGTGTTCGACAAGGGCAAGATTGTCGAAGAAGGCGACCATCAGGCGCTTATCCGCCTCAATGACGGCATCTATCGCCGGCTGTTCGAGCGGCAGGCGCTGGAACTGACCAAGGGCCTGGTGGCCTGAAACAATGAAACGCCGGAGTTCACCCTCCGGCGTTTCATGGCAACTTCAAACCCGCGCCACGAACACGCCGCTTTTTTCCATTAGTAGCGCTCTCTCCGCAATACCAACAGGACGGTGAACCATGGATTTCAACCCGATCACAAAGCCGCAACGCCTTGTCATCCGGAGAAACCATATCCATGCCTTGTTCCATCACCCTTTCAGACCTCTCATGGTCCACGCCTGACGGTCATCCGCTCTTTTCCCACATCAATCTTCGCTTCGGCCTCGAACGAGCCGGCCTTGTCGGGCGCAACGGCGTTGGCAAGACGACGCTTCTGAAGCTGATTGCCGGCGAATTGTCGCCGTCCGCCGGCACGGTCTCCGTCTCCGGCCGGATCGGCGTTCTCAGGCAAATCGTGCAGGTGATGCCCGGGGAGACCGTCGCGGATCTTTTCAACGCGCGGGAGGCGCTCAAGGTTCTTTCCCGCGCCGAGGCGGGGCAGGCGACGCTGGAGGAGCTTGGTGACGTTGACTGGATGCTGGAGGAAAAAATCGCCGATGCGCTGGCTGATGTCGGGTTGGACGCCTCGCCGTCAACGCTGCTTTCGGCTCTGTCCGGCGGGCAGCGCACACGGACGGCACTTGCAGCCCAGATCCATGCCGCCCCGGACTTCCTGATCCTCGATGAGCCGACCAACAATCTCGACCGTGACGGTCGTCTGTTCGTTGCCGATTTTCTGGCCGGTTGGCGTGGCGGAGCGGTTGTCGTCAGCCATGATCGGGAACTTCTCGATACGCTTGATGCGATCGTCGAAATGACGACGCTGGGCGCAACCCGTTATGGCGGCAACTGGAGCCATTACCGTGCGCAAAAGGCACAGGAACTGGCCGCCGCCGAACAGGACCTCGCCAGCGCCGAAAAGCGCCTGTCCGAAGTCAGGCGACGGTCGCAGGAGGCACTGGAACGCAAGGCCCGGCGCGACGCAAAGGGCGCCGCAAAAGCGGCAAAGGGGGATATGCCGCGCATTGCCGCCGGTGGCATGAAAAGGCGTGCCGAAAACACCAGCGGCGACAATGCCAATCTCGCCAGTCGTCTGAAAGCCGAAGCGACCGATGATTTGCAGACGGCGCGACAGCGGATCGAAGTCCTTCAGGACCTTACTGTCACCCTGCCACCCAGCGGGTTGCACGCAACCAGGACCGTATTGAGCCTGCAAAACCTGACCGCAGGATATTCGGGAAAACAGCCCGTGTTCGCCGATCTTTCCTTCGAAATCACCGGCCCGCAGCGCGTGGCCGTGACAGGCCCGAACGGATCGGGAAAAACGACGCTGCTTTCCGTGATCAGGAATGAACTGACGCCGTTGTCAGGAACGGTTCACCTCGGTGTGACGTCCGTCTTTCTGGACCAGCAGGTCAGCCTGCTGGACCCGAAGCTGTCGATCCGCGACAATTTCCTTCAACTCAACCCGCAGGCCGGAGAGAACGCCTGCAGGGCAGCGCTTGCCCGCTTCATGTTTCGTGCCGATGCCGCCTTGCAGATCGTCGGAACGCTTTCGGGTGGACAGATGCTGCGCGCGGGTCTTGCCTGCGTTCTTTGTGGCCCGCAGCCGCCGCAATTGCTGATCCTCGATGAACCGACAAACCATCTGGATATCGATTCCATCGCGGCCGTGGAGGCCGGCCTGAGAGCCTATGACGGAGCGCTCCTGGTTGTCAGCCATGATGAGGCATTTCTTGGCAAGATTGGCATCGATCGGCGGCTTACCCTTGGCGGACCGTGAGGCGTCGTGATTGCGCACGCCGAAGCCGGACGTCCATCTGCCGTTTTGCCTGGATGTCACCCTTTTTCATGGCGACCGCGCTGCCTTCAACCCACGCGGCAACGGCACCGTCATCGTCTCCGAGATGCATAAGGCATTCGCCAAGTGCCGCCCAGGCCGCCGAGTAATCGTGGTCCTGGTGAACCGCCTCGCGCAGATGTTGCGCCGCATCGTCGAATTGCCGCGCGGCCATCAGGGCCTTTGCGAGTGAAAAGCGCAGGAGTGGGGCATCTTTACCGTCTTCCAGCATTTTCAGGAGCTTTTCAATCATCGTCATTCCATCGCAATGGTGGGCTTCATGCAAATCGATACGACGTCAAGTGCGGTTGAGGTCAAGCGGAGATTGGCGCCTCTCCGGAGGAAACCTCCGCTGATAAAGCGGAACGTTTCACATTGACATGCGGCGTACCGCGACCGGATCCCAGATATCATCAAGCGGCCCTTCAAGGGCGGTGCGCGGGGGAATGAGCTGCGGTTCGATAATGGTGACCTCCGGCTCTGCGCGGTTCTCTTCGAGCAGTTCGAACCCTTTTTCGAGCATTTGCGCAATATCGGGTTTGATCATGTAAACTGGAAAGGGAAGAAAAGACGCGAATGGGTCATAGTCAAAACAGCCGACGACGATGTCGCCGAATGCCTCGCCGTCATGACGTCCCATGAAACGAAGCAACCCCTCGAAGTTGATCGATGAATTGACGAAGAAACAGCGGGGAAGGCGGCCCCTGCGCTCGAAGAAGCGTTCGAATGCCAGTTCCGTCATGCGCGGCGAATAGCCGGTGATTTCGATGTCATCACCACTTTGCACGCCGAAATAATCGGCTTTCGCGGCATGAAAGCCGTCAATACGCTCGCGGCTGGCGTGGTCGTCGTGACCGCCGAACAGGATGACGTCGTCTGGACCGAGCGACCCACCCTTTGCCGCATGGGCAAGGATTGCCGATGTCAGGATTTCCGCGCCGTGCCTGTTATTGGAAATGACGGACGACGCAAATTTGCCCGGCAGGTCGATATTGACGTGGGGAAGTGCGGCGCGTGCGCAGACCTGGTGAACGCCATCAGGATCGGTGACGCCCGCAATGAACAGGGCGTCAATCGAATAGGCGATCAGCGTCTCGACGGTCCGGCGCTCTTCCTCGGGGTCGCGTCGCCCGGAAACCACCATGGGTGACAGGCCGCGTTTGCGTGCCTGCCCCTCAAAGGTCTGTGCCATCGATGAAAAGAACCGGTTGTCATAAACCGGCACCAGAAGCCCGACGAGACCGGATTTTGAGCTCCTGAGGCCACGGGCCTGCAGATTGGTGGTGTAGCGCTGTGCCTTGGCGAGCGAGAGTATCTTGTCTGCGGTTTCCTCCGAAATCCGCCGCTTGCGCCACGATCCATTCAACACCGCGCTCACTGTCGAGGCGGACGCGCCAGACAAGAGCGACAAGTCATAAATGGTGGCTTTCTTGGAACTTATGCCTGTCACTTCGATCTCCCCAGCTGATTCCGATTATTAGAGCACGCATCCCCTTGACGGAAGGGAGCTTCATGATATGGTTATTGCACCATCGATTGTGCAGTTTGGCAATATCGATTGTGCAGGATGGTTGCTATGGGAGTGGCAAGGGAGAGTCTCGAATAAGCGAGATGAGAGATTTGAAGCGCAGCAGGGAAAAACTGGCTGCGGCGGATTTCGGTTGCCGATTTTTTGAGGAGGAACATCATGAAGAAAATTATTGCTGCGGCGCTCGGCCTGTCGCTTGCGCTGCTCTCATCCGCGGCCTTCGCCGAAGGGCCGAAGGTTGGCGTCGTCGTCAAGATCGGCGGTATTCCGTGGTTCAATGCCATGGAGGCCGGCATCAAGGAGCAGAGCAAGAAGCTCGGCGTTGACGGTTTCATGGTTGGCCCGACCAGCGCCGACCCGGCCCTGCAGGTTCGTGCCATCGAAGACCTGATCGCCCAGAAGGTCGATTTCATCGGTGTCGTGCCGAATGATGCGAAGGTGCTTGAGCCGGTGCTGAAGAAGGCCCAGGCCGCCGGCATCAAGGTCATCACCCATGAATCGCCCAAGCAGCTCGGCGCTGACTGGGATTTCGAACTGGCTTCCGCCAAGGGTTTTGGTGAAGCGCATGGCAAGCTTCTGGCGGAAAAGATGGGCGGCAAGGGTTCTTATGCCGTCTTTGTCGGTTCGCTCACCGTGCCGCTTCACAATGCCTGGGCCGATTCCGCCATCGCCTATATCAAGGCCAATTATCCGGACATGAAGCTCGTCGGCGACCGCTACGGCGTCGCCGAAGATCTCGACAAGAGCCGGTCGACGGCGCTCGATCTGATGTCCGCCAATGCTGACCTGAGCGGTTTCCTTGCCTTCGGTTCGCAGGGGCCGATCGGTGCCGGACGTGCCGTGGAAGAGCGGCGCAAGGATGGCAAGGTCTTCGTCATCGGCCCGTTTTCGCCGGGGCAGGGCGCCAAGCTGATCAAATCCGGTGCCCTGACTGGCGGCTTCATGTGGAACCCGAAACAGGCCGGTGAGGTGTTCATCACGCTCGCCGACCGCATCGCCAAGGGCGAGACACCCAAGGCCGGCGACAATATCGAAGGTCTCGGTACCATCAACCCCGAGGGTAACACCATCGTCGTCGACCAGCTTTTGAAGATCGACAAAGAAAGCATCGACAAGCTCGTTTCCATGGGCCTCTGATCCTCCCCAGAGCCGCAGGCGTCGCGCGGGAAAAATACCCGCGCGACGCCCATTCAGGAAAACATGCCGAGCGCCACGTCTGCGATGCTTTCGCGGCGAAAGGAGAGATACGCTATCATGAGCGCAGAACCGCTCCTGTCCCTCAAAAATGTCAAAGTCACCTTTGGCGGCGTGCGCGCCCTGAAGGGCGTTTCTTTCGAGGTCAATCCCGGTGAAGTGCATTGCCTTGCCGGCGAAAATGGCTGTGGCAAAAGCACGCTGATCAAGGTCATAACAGGCGTTTATACGCCCGAAAACGATGCGGAACTGTATTTCGACGGCAAGCCGATAGCCGCGATGACCCCGACGCTTGCGCAATCGCTTGGTATTCAGGTGATCTGGCAGGATCTGGCGCTGTTTGATGAAATGTCGGTGGCGGAGAATATCGGCTTTCAGTACGCGGTAAACGGCAGGTATGGGCTGGTCGACAAAGGCGCGATTGAAAATGCTGCCGAGAAGGCTTTGGCTCGGCTCGGCGTTGAGATCGATATTCACCGGCCGCTGAAGGAACTGCCCATTGCCCAACGCCAGATCGTGGCGATTGCCCGTGCGCTGGTCGGGGAAGCGCGCCTCGTTTTCATGGACGAGCCGACCGCGTCGCTGACGCAATCGGAAACGGACTACCTGATCGATATCGTCCGCAACCTCTCCGCCTCCGGCGTTGCGGTTGTGTTCGTCTCGCACCGGCTGGCGGAAGTGCTTGAGATTTCGGACCGTATCACCGTGCTGCGTGACGGATCGCTTGTCGGGGTCTTCCCGGTTGAAGGCATGACCCAGTCACGCGTGACCGAACTGATGACCGGCCGTAATTTCGACAGCGCCGTCATTGCCGCTGATCACGATGACAAGCCGGTCGTTCTGTCCGTGCGCGGGCTCAGCCGTGCAGGTGAGTTTGAAGACGTGTCTTTCGATTTAAGGAGGGGCGAAACGCTGGGGATTACCGGCCTGCTGGGAGCCGGACGCACCGAACTGGCCTTGACCCTTTTCGGAATGCATCGGCCGCAATCGGGTGAAATCCTGATCGACGGGAAGAAAGTGAATTTTCATTCCAACCGGGATGCTATCCGGGCCGGCGTCGCCTATCTTTCCGAAGACCGGCTGGCACTTGGTCTCAATCAGCCCCAGTCGATTGCCGATAATCTCGTCATGGCCTCGCTCGACCGTTTGCTGACGGGCGGCCTTATTTCGCCATCGAAAAAGGCGGATGTGGTTTCCCGCTGGATTTCAGCGCTCGGCGTCAAGATCGGCCTGCCGGAAGACCCGATCCGTACGCTTTCGGGTGGAAACCAGCAGCGCGTGGCCATTGCCAAGTGGCTGGCGATCGGGCCGAAAATCCTCATTCTGGACGCGCCGACCGTGGGTGTCGATGTCGGTGCCCGCGCCGGCATTTTCGAAATTGTCCGAAAGCTCGCCGCCGAAGGTCTTTCGATCATCGTCATCTCCGACGAGCCGCCGGAAGTCTATTTCAACACTGACAGGATCATCCACATGGTCGAAGGCCGGTTCCACGCCACCCATGATCCGCGACATGTGTCGCTTACCGAACTGGAGTCCGCCATCTATGCGTAGGCTCATCCTCGGACATACGACCGAATTCACACTGCTTGTGGTCATGGTGCTGCTCTGCACGGGCCTGTCCTTCGCAACCGACCGTTTCCTCACCATCTCCAATGCCTTCGATGTGCTGAATGTCTCGGCGGTCAACATCATCTTTGCGGTCGGCCTGCTTGTCGTGTTGATTTCAGGCGGTATCGACATCTCCTTCGCCGTTGCCGCTTCCGTCGTGCAATATGTGACGGTGCTGGCGCTCAATGCGCTCGGCGGAGGAAACTGGGCGGAAGGTTTCATCATTGCCGGCGCCGTCGGCCTTGGTCTCGGCTTCGTCAACGCCTTTCTGGTCTGGCGGCTCAATATCATTTCCATCGTCGCGACCATTTCCACCTTCAACATCTTCTTCGGGCTGTTGATGTTCTTCACCAAGGGCGTGTCGATCTACGACCTGCCGGAATGGCTTTCGACCCGCGTGGTGTTTTATGAGCGCGAGATGCCGGATGGTTCCTGGGTCGAGCTGACGCTGCCGGTCGTGGTCATGATCCTCTGCTGCCTCGCCACCTGGTTCATGATTTCGCGCACCACCATCGGCCGCAAGCTTTATGCCTTCGGTGACAATCCGGAAGGCGCACGCCGCTTCGGCATCAATATCGGCGCCATGCATTACATTTCCTTCGGCTGGCTCGGCCTGATGGCTGGTATTGCCGGGCTCATGCAGGCCCATTACGCGCAGGAGGTCGTGCCCAACGCGCTTTATGGCCGCGAGCTGGATGTTCTTGCTGCCACCGTGCTTGGCGGCGCGCGGCTTGGCGGCGGCAAGGGTTCGGTCATCGGCTGCGTGCTTGGCGTGTTGATGGTGTCCATCACCCAGAACGGCCTCAACCTGATGGGCGTCTCTCCCTTTGCATTCAAGATGATCGTCGGCGCCATCATTCTCATCGCAATCACGCTGTCCTCCACCCGGTTCGACAAGCTGCTGCCGGCGGCCCTGCGAACCTCCGCAAACAAGGAGAGTGCGCAGCGATGAGCAGCTTCGTTCGCAAATTCAACGCGATTTTCGGCGCTGACATGGCCGGGCCGGTGATTGCCTTTGTCGCGGTCATGCTCATCTTCGGGACGCTGGCGGATAATTTCCTGTCGCTCGCCACATTCGGTTCGGTCGCCTTCCAGCTGCCGGAACTCGGTCTGCTGACACTGGCGATGCTGCTGCCACTGCTGACCGGCGGGATCAATCTTTCGGTCACTTTCGCCGCCAATCTGTCGGGGCTGGCGGCCGCCTGGGTGCTGCAGGCCCATGGCGGCGTGGACGCACCGCCGAGCGCCTTCCTGCTCGCCTGCCTTGCCGCCCTTGCCACCGGCGGCGCTGCCGGCGCCATGACCGGCGCGGCAATTGCCTATACCCGCGCGCACCCGATCCTCGTCACCCTGTCGATGATGATTTTCCTGCGCGGGCTCGGGGAGTTTCTGACGCGTGGAGGCGATGTTTCCGGTTTTCCGACCTATATGGCGCCGCTTGGTCACGGCACGCTTTTCGGGCTGCCCATCCCGCTGCTGATCTTCATCGCCTGTGTCGGGCTGTGGCACGTACTCCTGACCCGCACCAAGCTCGGTTTCGGTCTGTTGATGATCGGCTCCAATATCGAGGCGGCGCGTTATTCCGGTCTCAACACCCGCAAGATCCAGGTGCTCGTCTACACGCTCTCGGGTCTCATGTGTGCCGTCGCCGGCATCATCATGCTTGCCCGCTTCAACTCGGTGCGTGTGGGACACGGTGAATCCTACCTGCTGATCACGGTACTGGCGGCGTTCCTCGGCGGCATCAATCCATTCGGCGGCTTCGGCCGTGTGCTGCCCGTCTTTGTCGCGCTGATCGTTCTGCAGCTCCTGTCGTCCGGGCTCAACCTTCTCGGCGCAAACCAGCATCTGGCAACGGCGCTGTGGGGTGTGCTGATGATTGTCGTCATGGCGGCGCGCGGCCTGTTTTCAAGCTACTTCGCATCTCTCAGAAAGAAGGTATGACGTGCAAGGCTTCGGTGTTCACGCAATGATGTGGTCCCTCAACTGGGATCATGAAAGCGCCAGGCGGGCCATTACAGGTGCTGCGGATTATGGGCAGGACTTCATCGAGATTCCGCTTGTCGATCTTGCATCCGTTGACACGGCGCATACCCGCGCCCTGCTGGAGAAATACGGCCTGCGGGCTGCCTGCTCGCTGGTCCTGCCGGAGCCCGCCTGGGCCTCCGTCCGTCCGGAAGCAGCCGTCGCCCATCTGAAGGCTGCACTGGACAAGGCCGCCGAAATGGGGGCGGAGGCGCTGACCGGCGTGACCTATGGCGGCACCAGCGAGCGCACGGGTTTTCCGCCGACGCAGGCTGAATACGACAATCTGACACGGGCGCTATCTCAGGCTGCCGGCCACGCGAAGACGCTTGGCCTGCAATTCGGTATCGAGGCCGTCAACCGCTACGAAAACCATCTGGTCAACTCAGCCGAGCAGGCCGTGGCGCTGGTTGAGCGTATCGGTGCCGACAATATCTTTGTCCATCTCGATACCTTCCACATGAACATGGAAGAGAAGGGTATCGCCAATGGCATCATCGCTGCCCGTAACCATCTGAAATACATGCATATGTCGGAAAGTGACCGCGGCACGCCGGGTTTCGGCAACGTTGCCTGGGACGCGGTGTTTGCCGCACTCGCGGCCATTGGCTTCAAGGGCGTGCTGACGCTCGAAAGCTTTGTCGCGATGCCGGAGGAGATGGCGGGTGCGATTTCCACCTGGCGGCCGGTCGCTTCAGGCGCAGACGAGGTCCTCGACAAGGGGCTGGCCTTCCTGCGCGACAAGGCAAGCCAGTACCGGATTTTCTGACCGCAATCATGATCGGGGCGAGGACCACCTTGAGTACAATTGACGATAATGCCCGTGAGATTGCGGGCCTCGCTCTCGAACGCTTTGCCCGCGCCAAAGGCCGACGCGTGATGATCGCGATTGCCGGCGCCCCGGGATCGGGAAAATCGACCATTGCCGAAGGTGTGGTGGATGTGTTGAACGCCGGCGAAGGTGAGCCCGCCGCGCTTTTTCCGATGGATGGTTATCACTATGACGATGCCGTGCTCGAAGAGATGAACCGGCGACCGTTCAAGGGCGCCATCGATACGTTCGATGCCCACGGTTTGCGCCACATGCTCGAGCGCCTCAAGGCCAATGAGGATGATGTCATTGCCGTTCCGGTCTTTGACCGGGCGATTGAAATCGCCCGCGCCGGCGGCCGGCTGATCCCGCAATCCGTCGATATCATCGTCTGTGAAGGCAATTATCTCCTCGCCGGCCAGTCGCCGTGGAACCGTCTCAAACCGATCTTCGATCTGACGGTTTTTGTCGATGTCAGCGAGGACGATCTGCGTGCGCGGCTGAGAAACCGCTGGCTGGGCTTCGGTCTTGCCGAAGACGAGATCAACCGGAAGGTCGAGGAGAACGATCTTCCCAACGGCCGTTTCATCATCTCGACGAGCACCGAACCCGATCTTCGCATCGGCAATCCGGGAAGCGGGGCCGCTTCCTGAGACGCACCGAATGATCGCGGGCGCCCACATCCCAACCAAGTGAAACAGAAGCGAAAGAAATCCCCATGAAACACGGCATCTATTATTCTTACTGGGAACATGAGTGGAGCGCCAAGTTCGGCCCCTATATCGAAAAGGTCGCAAAACTCGGCTTCGATATCATCGAAGTCGCCGCCCACCATATCAACGAATACAGCGACGCCGAACTCGCCGCCATCAAGCAGAGCGCGAAGGATAACGGCATCATCCTCACTGCCGGCATCGGCCCGTCGAAATCAAAGAACCTGTCGTCGGAAGATGCGGCCGTGCGCGCGGCGGGCAAGGCGTTTTTTGAGCGGACGCTCACCAATGTCGCCAAGCTCGACATCCGCACCATCGGCGGCGCCCTGCATTCCTACTGGCCGATCGATTATTCGCAGCCGGTCGACAAGCCGGGTGATTACGCGCGTGGTGTTGAGGGCATTCACGGCATTGCGGATTTCGCCAATGATCTCGGCATCAACCTGTGCATCGAAGTCCTCAACCGCTTTGAAAACCACGTGCTCAACACGGCGGCCGAAGGCGTCGCCTTCGTCAAGGACGTCGGAAAGAACAATGTGAAGGTCATGCTCGATACCTTCCACATGAACATCGAGGAAGACAGTTTCGGCGAAGCCATACGCACGGCCGGCCCGCTGCTGGGTCACTTCCACACCGGCGAGAGCAATCGCCGTGTTCCGGGCAAAGGCAGGATGCCCTGGCAGGAAATCGGCCTCGCGCTTCGCGATATCAATTACACCGGTGCCGTCGTCATGGAGCCGTTCGTCAAGACCGGTGGCACCATCGGTTCTGATATCAAGGTGTGGCGTGATCTGAGCAATGGCGCCGACATCGCCAAAATGGACGAGGACGCCAGAAATTCCCTGGCATTCTCCCGTTTCGTCCTCGGCGGCTGATGTCCGCAAAACGCGTGTTGCCCAGGCGCCCGTCACCGGCGGCGCCTGGTCTCTCACCAAAAACAGACTGATGACCGACGCGGGCAGTCAATCGGCTGGTTGAACAAACCACAATTCATGGGCTAAGGCTGCGGGGTATCTGAGGATCGGAAACGGTCCGCCCAAGGCCATTGGTTCACATGATCCCTGTCGCACTCCCGTCCGTCGAAGCGCTGCTTCTCGTCGCCTTCCTTCTCACCACGACCTTTGTCTGGGTCGTCTGGACGCTGGGGCTGCTCATTCGATATATCTGCGGCCGCTGGAAACGCCCGATGCTGCTGCCCTATGGGCTGGTGACCGCCATCGCAGCCTTCACCGTGTGGAAAACCGGTGATTTTTATATCCATATGCGGGCTTATGACAGGGAGAGGACGGCAAGCTACCGGCCGGAACTGCTTGCACCAACCCGGCTTGGCCAGATCGATATGCCCAAAGGTACGAAACTCGAGCTGGCCATTGCCGATACAAGGGACGCCTTCAGCAGCGCCTTGTTTCCGCATCCCGTGCGCGTTGCAGATATCGATGCCGTCGAGATCGCCCGCTATATCGCGATAAAAACCAACGACAACTCCGAAACCGTCGGCTTTACCCCCGACAACATGCGGATAACCGGCAATGGCGTAACCATCCAGAGCGGCTGGCGCTGCGACGCGACCCAGCCGGTGGAATTTGATCTGCGGCCCGATGGCAGCATATCCGCCTTCAGCAGATGTATTCTTGCCAATGGCAATGTCGTCGATGGCATCACCCTGCCGGAAGGAACGTCCCTGCGCGCTTCCACCGGCAATGTCTATATCGACGGCTTCGTCGATTCCGACAGATGGGTTCTCGGCACGCCGCAGGGTCAGACCATCCACGTCGATAATTTCGATCTCTCCGATGCGACGATTGCCCTTGATGACGAACGAAAACTCTACGAAATCAAACGCGCGGTCCTGTCAAAAGAGGCAACGCTCGGAACCCGCCGCCATGCGTCCGGAACCCATGTTCGCTATAATTCCCGGCACCTTCGGAAAGATTATCCAGCCGCATGGCTGCTCACCCCACCTCTGCCTGATGTTGATCTTCAGCCGTCATCGCCCGCAAGCCTCGTGCAGAACAGGGAAGGAGACGTTCTGGCCACCCCGGCGGATTGAACCCGATCTGGCCGAGATGCGGGGAAATAGCTCGTCCGTGAGCTATCTTACCGGCCATGGTCGAAGGTCACGAAACGTGCTGAAACACTGGGGACAAAGGGAAAATCCCAATCGAGAACGATCTCAAACACCGCGAACAGCTGTCAAAAGATACTGTAGCGCCGCAGGTGTCTTCTGGTGATGGATCGCGGGTGGCCGCGATCCATCGTCGCACTGTGCTTTACCGCTCCCGGTAAAAGATCATGCCGCCATGGTGCAGGACATCATCTATGAATGTTCCATCCGCGGTAAAGCCGGTATCGTCCCGGTAATCGATGTGATTGCCGGTCACGACGTAACGGCCCTGATAGGCGCTTTTACGGTTGCCGCGGGCTTCGTCATAACGCCCGTTGGCCAAAAGCTCCTGACGGATATGGCCGTCACCTGTCACCCACATGCCGATATAGGGGTGAGCTTGCGGGGGCGTGGAACCGGCGCTGGTTTCGGTCCCCGTCAGCATGGCAATGGCAGCGGCAACGGGTATCGTCATGTTTTTCATCTGTTTTCCTCCTCAGGCGGCAGCCGTTGGGCGAACAACGATCTCGTTCAGATCGACGTCATCAGGCTGTTGGATAGCGAAACGCACCGCGCGGCCGATGGCATCGGGCTTTAGCGCAATGGCGCGGTAGGTTTTCATGGCCTCGACTGCTGCCGGATCGGTGATCGTTTCCGCCAGTTCGCTTTCCACCACACCGGGATGAATGCAGGTGACGCGCAGATCCGGCCGTTCCTGCCGCAACCCGTCCGAAATTGCCCGAACGGCGAATTTCGTGGCGCAGTAGACGGCGGCGGTCGGCACCACCGACAGCGCCCCGATGGAGGCGATATTGATGATGTGGCCGGAACCGCGCGACGTCATCTCCGGCAGCACGGCCGCTATGCCGTGCAGCACGCCCTTGATGTTGACTTCGACCATGCGGTCCCATTCGTCGACCTTCATCGAGGCCATCAGGGAAAGCGGCATAACGCCGGCATTGTTGATCATGACATCGACTCGGCCGAAGGTTTCGCGCGCCTTCTCCGCGAAATCTGCCACGTCGGCACGGTTGGTGACATCCAGTCGGCTGACCGCCACCTGGCTGTTACCCGCTTCCCGGATCTCCTTTGCGAGTTCCTCCAGCCGCTCCGTGCGGCGGGCGCCGAGCATGAGTTTTGCGCCAGCCTTGCCGAGTTCACGGGCGATACCCGCGCCAATGCCGCTGGAGGCTCCCGTGATGAGAACAACCTTGTCCATCGTTCCGTCCTTCCTTTTTAAAACCACCGCTCGATTGCGGTTGCATGAAAGATAGACAGGCAGCATTGTTGAGATAAGATGCCTATTAATTTCCATAGTGGTAAGGATAGCTAAACAGTGACGCCCGATCTGAACGCTCTCTCCGTCTTTGGGCTGGTGGCGGAACTGAAGAGTTTCAGCGCTGCCGCGGACCGAATGGGCGTGTCACGTTCCGCCGTCAGCCAGACAATTAGACGGCTGGAGGAAATGCTCGGCCTGGCGCTGGTGCTGCGCACCACCCGCAGCGTCAGTCTCACCGAGGCGGGTGAGGGGCTTTATGCCAATATCGCTCCCGCCATAGCCGAAATGTCGGCGGCGGTGGAACAGGCGGGCGAATTGCGCGAAAGTCCGAATGGGCTGTTGCGGCTCGCCGTTTCTTCCATTGCCGAAGACTTCCTGTCCGGGCCGCTTCTTGCCGGCTTCACGGCTGCCTATCCGGATGTCCACCTAGATGTCATGGTGACCGATGAGGAGTTCGATATTGTTGCCGAAGGTTATGACGCAGCCGTGCGGCTGGGCGAGGTGATCGATGAGGACATGATCATCGTGCCTATATCCGGGGATGTGCGGCAGCTCGCGGTCTGTTCGCCTGATTATCTCAAAGGCAGAGCCAAGCCCACTCACCCGAAGGAACTGGCACATCACCGGTGCATTGGCTGGCGGCCGGCTCCGCGCAGCGCACCCTATCGCTGGGAGTTTGCGCAGGCCGGGCGGGAATTCAGCGTCGCGGTCGCGCCGGAGATCACCACCAACGACATGGCACTGATGATCCGGATGGCGGTGGCGGGAGCGGGGATCACCTTCGGTATCGAAGATACCTTCCGCAGCTGGATCGATCGCGGTGAGCTGGTGCCGCTGCTTGAAGATTACTCACCTTATTTTCCCGGATTCTACCTCTATTATCCGAGCAGGCGTAATCTGGCGCCCAAACTCCGGGCGCTGATCGATCACGTGAAGACATCAAGGCAACGCACGCGGTCGCTTTAGACGATCATGGCGCGCCTTGGCTTCGATGTCGCTTTACCGCAAAACCGATGACAGAAATTCGCGGGTTCGCTCTTCTTTCGGCCCGCCGAAAATTTCCTCCGGTGCTCCCTGTTCGCAGATGCGGCCCTTGTCGAAAAAGCAGACGCGGTCTGACACTTCGCGGGCAAAGCGCATCTCGTGGGTAACAAGCAGCATCGTCAGATCGTGTTCATGGGCCAGATCACGAATGACGGAAAGCACTTCGCCCACCAGCTGCGGGTCGAGCGCCGAGGTCGGCTCATCAAAAAGCAGCACACGCGGACGCATGGCAAGCGAGCGGGCAATGGCGACGCGCTGCTGCTGCCCACCGGAAAGCTGCACCGGATAATGATCCTTCTTGTCGGTCAGCCCAACCATCTTCAGCAATTCGATTGCCCGCGCTTCCGCTTCTGCGCGGGCAATGCCCAGCACCCGCACCGGCGCTTCCACGATGTTGCGAAGCACCGTCATATGCGGAAAGAGGTTGAAGCTCTGAAACACCATGCCGACGTGATTGCGGATCTGGCGAAGGTGCTTCTCCGAAGCCTGAAAGGGGCCTTTGCCGCCTTGTTCATGGTAGGAGATATCGGCAAGGGTAAGCTTGCCCTCCTGGAACGGTTCCAGCGTCATGAGAATGCGCAGAACCGTTGATTTGCCGGAGCCGGAAGGGCCGATAAGCGTAACTTTTTCGCCCTTTGCCACGCTGAAATTGAACTGGTCGAGAACCGTCAGAATGCCGAAACGCTTCGTGACATCGGAAAATTCGATCAGCGGCTGATTGGTGGTGTTGGTCATCGCAAGGGTATTCCTGCTTTTGGAAGTGCCCTTTGCAGGCGGCTGAGGCCTGCCGAGCAGATTATTGTCAGAAGGAGGAAGATCAGGCCCACAAGCGTCAGCGGGACCAGATATTCGAAGGTGCGCTCGCCGATCATGTTGGCAAGCCCCATCATCTCCAGAACCGTGACGACGGAAAGCACCGGCGTTTCCTTGATCATGGCGACAAGGTAGTTGCCCATGGCCGGCACGATGCGCGGGATGGCCTGAGGGATGATGATATCTCGATAGGTCTGCATGCGTGTGAGATTAAGTGCAGTCGCCGCTTCCCATTGGCCATGTTGCACGGCCTCGATGCCGCCGCGATATACCTCGGAGGTGTAGGCCGCATATTGCAGGCCGAGCGCCAGCGCGCCGGTCAGGAAGGCGGGTAGCACGATGCCGAAATCCGGAAGCACGTAATAAAGGAAGAACAGCTGCACCAGAAGCGGCGTATCGCGAAGGAATTCGACAACCAGCGCAGTCGGCCAGGAGATCATCTTGACCCGGCTGCGACGCAGCAGTGCAAAAACAAGCCCCAGAACCAGCGCGATGGCGAAGCCGGCGGCTGCCGCCTTCAGCGTCACCGTCAGGCCGATCAGGATGATCGGCAGGATTGACGTTGTGTAGGTGAGCCAGGTGGTGGTGTCCCATTCGTAGCCATACATCATGAGAAGATATCCTTACGAATGGCGGGTGCGCGGAAAGACGTTGCCGCGCCTGACGAAATGTTCGATCACCCGGATGATGACCATCAGGATCAGGGACATCGCGAAATAGCAGAGCAGCGTGATCGAATAGATGCTGGTGCTGTCCAGCGTCAGGTTGCGGATCGACTGCGCCGCAAAGGTGAGGTCGGCAATCGAGATCAGCGACACGAGCGAGGAAAGTTTCAGCGTTTCTATCGCCAGATTGCCGAATGCCGGCATCATCTCGACGATTGCCTGTGGCAGCGAGATGCGAAACAGCGTCTGCATCCGCGTAAAATTCAGCGCCCGGGCCGCTTCCAGCTGCTGCACGGAAACGGAGGATAGCGCACCGCGCACGATCTCTGCGCCATAACCGCCGGCATGGGCGGCAAGCACCAGAATACCTGTGGTGATCGGATCAAAGCTCAGCCCCACCAGCGGCAGCGCGTAATAGAACCAGAAGAGCTGAACCAGCAGCGAGGTGCCACGAAACACCTCCGTATAACAAAGCGCGACCGTGGACAGGATGGGGCCGCCCTCGACACGCAAAATCCCGAAGAAAAAGGCAAGCGATGTCCCGACAACGAGCGCTGCGAGCGTGATCGTCATGGTGACGACGGCGCCTTGCCACATCATCGGCAGGTAGGCGGTCATATCCATCTGGAGTTTTCCCAAGTTCCTGACGAGCGGCGCCCGGCGAAGACCGAGCGCCGATGAGCTTTATTTTCCGGCGCAGAGATCGGCGACCTTCTTTTCGGCAGCGGCCGCGATACTCTGTTCGGAGAGACCGTATTTGGACAGGATTTTCTTGTAGTCATCCGTCTTGCGGAACTCGACCAGAGCGGCGTCAAATGCGTCGCGCAACTCCTTGTCCTCGGGGCGGAAGGCGAAGCCGCCATAGTTGCGGACCGGCGCATCCTTCACGATCGGATCCACGAACGGCTTGACCTGCTCGACATTGGCCTGGTTCTTGGCGAGTTCGGAGACGGTCAGCTCCGTGGCCGCATAGGCATCCGCGCGGCTCTGCACGGTGGGGATCGCATCCGCATTGGCCGGAATGAAGACGATCTGCTCTTCCTTGACGCCGACTGCCCGCAGGAAGTCGACATTGTTGGCGCCTGAGACGACGGCCACCTTCAAGGATGGATCCTTGGCGATATCGGCATAGGTCGTCAGCTTCTTCGGATTGCCCTTCTTCACCAGCAGGCCCTCGCCGTAGGAAGAATTCGGCTCGGTGAAGGAGACCTGCTTGCAGCGTTCGGGCGAGATGTTCTGTTCTGCCGCCGCGAAGTCGAAGCGACGGGCCTTGAGGCCGGGGATCAGCGTGCCGAACGGCGTCACTGTCCAGTTGACCTCTTCGATACCCATGGATTTCAGAACCGCATTTGCCACATCAGGCCCGATCCCGGCAGATGTGCCGTCGGGCTGCATGTAGGAATAAGGGACTTCGTTTGCCGTGGCGGCCCGGATATATCCCTGGCTCTTGACCTCCTCGAGGGTCAAGGCGCTGGCCGAGGTCACGCCGATGGCAAGGGCAAGGGCGGAAAGCCCGGCGAGTTTGGTGATGTGCATGGTATTACTCCTCTGGTTGGGTTGCGTGGTCCGTTTTCGGATCTCACGTGGGTTCGTTTGACTATGTGTTCTCCGTTACCGTGGCGATGACGGAAAGGCAGTCGCCGGCCTTGATCAAGCCGGGAACGTGGCGCGCCGCAAGCACGCCATGCATGGATGCGCGGTAATCGACCGGCGCGAGGCCGGTTTTTCCGACCGGATAGACCCGGGCGATGGTTTCACCTGCCGTGACCGCGTCTCCCAGATCGCGGACAAAGGCGACGAGCCCGTCATCTTCGGCAAAAGTGAAGCAATCGCTGGAGGGCATGTCCAGCCAGCGGCTTGGGGCGGAATCCGGCGAGCCGGCCAGTATGCCGGCATGGCGCAGCAGGTTGAGGCTGCCCCTTCGGGCTATATCGATCGATCTTGCGCTCGCCGTGCCGGCCCCGCCGAGTTCGGTTGTCACAAAAACCTTGCCGAGTTCCTCGACAGTCGTGTCGAGCATGCCGACGGCGTCGATTTCCAGCATCTTCATCGAATAGGGCGCCGCAAAGGCCGCCACCGCCTCAAAACAACGGGCCTCCTGTGCCTTGTCGGGCAATTCGTGAGCGGCGGCATAGGGCAGGAAGTCGAGCGTCCTGCCGCCGGAATGGAAATCGAGAACAATATCCGCCAGCGGTATCAGATGGCGGGTCACGTAATCGGCGATCTTTTCCGTCACCGTTCCATCAGGCCGGCCGGGAAAGCTGCGGTTCAGGTTTCCCCGATCGATTGGCGAAGTACGTGTGCCCGCGCGAAAGGCCGGATAGTTGAGTGCCGGCACGATGATGATGCGCCCGCTTACCTCAACCGGATCAAGCGTATGGGCAAGCTCGAAAAGTGCCGCCGGCCCTTCATACTCGTCGCCATGATTGGCGCCGGTCAGAAGCGCTGTCGGCCCTTCGCCATTGGCGATGATGCAGATCGGGATCATCACCGAACCCCAGGCACTGTCATCGCGGCTGTAGGGTAGCCGCAAATGACCGTGCTGCACGCCTTTCGCGTCGAAATCGACGGAGGGCGTGATCGGCGAGGGGCGAGGAGCGTTGCTCAACATCGTCTCAGCCCTTCACGAAGAGTTGCCGCGGCACGTTCGACAGGCACTCGACGCCCGTTTCGGTGATCGCGATGCTTTCGGTGATTTCGAGCCCCATGTCCTCAAGCCACAGACCGGTCATGAAATGGAACGTCATGCCGGGTTTCAGCTCCGTGCGGTCGCCGGGCCGCAGGCTCATGGTGCGCTCGCCCCAGTCAGGCGGATAGGACAGGCCGATCGGATAGCCGGTACGGTTGTCCTTGATGATCCCGTATTTTTTCAGCACCGCGAAAAAGGCATTGGCGATGTCTTCGCAGGTGTTGCCCGGCTTCGCCGCCGAAAGTCCGGCTTCCATGCCTTCGAGCGTTGCTTTTTCCGCGTCGAGAAACGCCTGTGTCGGCTTGCCGAGAAAAACGGTGCGCGACAGCGGGCAGTGGTAACGCCTGTAGGCGCCGGCGATCTCAAAGAATGTCCCTTCTCCCAGACGCATCGGCTTGTCGTCCCATGTCAGATGTGGCGCCGAAGCGTCGGCTCCCGACGGCAGCAGCGGAACAATGGCGGGATAATCACCGCCGAATTCGGCGGTGCCGCGAATACCGGCATCGTAAATCTCGGCAACGAGATCACATTTGCGCATGCCGGGCTCAACGACATCGACGATGCGCTTGTGCATCAGCTCGACGATCTTGCCGGCTTTGCGCATATAGTCGAGTTCGGTCGGGCTCTTGACGGCCCGCTGCCAGTTCACGAGACCGGCGGCGTCCTTGAAGCGGGCGTTTGGCAGATTTTTCTGCAGCGACGCAAAGGCGGCGGCGGAGAAATAGTAGTTATCCATCTCGACGCCGACGGTGAGGCCGGACCAGCCCCGCTCTCCGATGATCTGCGATAGCAGATCCATCGGGTGCCGCTCGGTCGATTGAACGTAATGATCGGGGTAGCCGATAATATTGTCATGGGCGAGGTAGGCTGTGCGCTTTGCGCCATTGGCGTCCTGCTTGCGGCCATACCAGATCGGCTCGCCATCCGGCGGCACCAGCACGCATTGATGTACATAGAAAGACCAGCCGTCATAACCGGTCAACCAATGCATGTTGGACGGGTCGGTGACAACAAGAAGATCGATGCCGGCCTTTTCCATGGCTCTGCGGGTTTTGGACAGGCGCGCGGCATATTCCTCGCGCGTAAAGTTCAGCGTTATGCTCACGCTGCATCTCCCATTTTCACGCTGTTTTCGATGATTTGGCCGCTCTTCGCGTCTCTTGCTCTGATGACGGCGAGATTGGCGATGGCGGTGTCCTGCACGCCAGTGCCGGTCAGGTCGGCAAAGGTTATTTGGTCCCGGCTCACCCGGCCCTGCGCCTTGCCGGCGATGATGGCCCCAAGTTCGGCGAATTGCTGATCTGGCATGACACGCCCTGCGGTAATCGCATGGTGTAATTCGCCGAGAATACGGGTCTGGGTGAGACGGTCCGCGACATAGGTCGCCCGGACAAATACGCCGGGGTCAATCTCGTTCTTGTGTTCGGCGTCCGATCCCATCGCGGTCAGGTGTTGGCCCGACTCCAACCAGTCGGCAAGGAGGATCGGTTGTTCTGATGGCGTTGTGGTGACGATGATCTCCGCGCCTCGTATTGCGTCACGCGGGTCGGGTAAGGCGGTGGCCTCGATGCCGTGTTCGCGCGCGAAATCGTCGGCGAGTTTCTGCGCCCTGTCGTGGTTTCTTGCCCATATCCGGGCCGATTTTATCGGGCGAACCAGCATCAGGGCCTCCAGTTGCAACCGTGCCTGCATGCCTGCGCCGAAAATCGTGGCGATGGAGGCATCCTCGCGCGACAGGTGGCGTGCGGCGACGGCGCCGGCTGCGGCGGTGCGAATATCGGTGAGATAACCATTGTCGAGAAGCACCGCCTGCACCAAACCCGTTTTTGCGCTGAAGAGGATCATCAGGCCGTTGAGGCTCGGCAGGCCAAGCTTCGGATTATCGAAGAAACCGGGGCTGACCTTGATGGCGAAACCTTCAAAGCCGGGCACATAAGCTGTCTTTACATCCACTTCGCCGCGGAACTCTGGAATGTCGAGACGCAGGATCGGCGGCATGGCGACGGCTTCGGTGGCAAGCGCTGCAAAGGCCCGCTCGACACAATCGATGGAAGACAGGTCGAGCTTGATGATGGCGCGAAGGTCGTTTTCGGTCAGGATAGTGATGCGGTTCATGCGACAGCTCCGTCGACGATTGTCTTGTGAATGGCCGGGTCGATATTGCCGCCGGAGACGATCAGGGCGGTGGGGCCGGCGATTTTGATCTTGCCCGACAGGATTGCGGCAAAACCAACTGCGCCGGCCCCTTCCACGATCAAACCTTCTTCACGTGCCGCATGGCGAATGCCGGCAGCAATCTCGGCCTCGGAAACCAGCACGATCTCGTCAAGCAGCGAGTGGCAGAGTGCAAAAGTCACGCGGTTTTCAAGCCGGATGCCACCACCCAGCGAATCCGCCAGTGTTTCCTCTTCTCGCACGGAGACAGGCTTGCCAGCCGAGACCGATGCATGCATCGCCGCGCCGCGCTCCATGGAAATGCCGATGATACGGGCCTGCGGCTTCAGAGCCTTCACGGCCACGGCGATGCCGCCCGCCAGGCCGCCACCCGAGAGAGGGATGAGGATGGTTTGCAGATCAGGCATGTCTTCGACAATTTCGATGCCGATCGTGCCCTGACCAGCCACGACATTCACATCATCAAAGGGCGGGATCGACGTCAGGCCGTGGCTGCCTGTCAGGCGTTCAACTTCCTCCTGCGCGTCGTCCTGCGATCTGCCGACGATGCGAATGTCGGCACCGAGGGCGCGGATGGCTTCGACCTTGTTTGCCGGGACGAGCGAGGACATGCAGACCGTGGCGGGAATGCCGAGTTTGCGCGCGGCATAGGCGACAGCGCGGCCATGATTGCCCGTCGAGGCGGTGACGAGGCCACGCCCGCGTGACTCGTCGTCAAGTGAGAGGATCGCATTCATCGCGCCGCGCAGTTTAAAGGCGCCAATCGGCTGAAGGGTTTCCAGTTTGAGATGGACCGGCGCGCCGTGGCGTTGTGACAGGAAATCGGAGCGAACCAGCGGCGTCCGCTCTACGTGGCCGAGGATACGCGCGGCAGCCTGCTCGACATCCGCCACCGAGACCGGCAGCAGGAATTTTTCAGCGGATATGGAAAGGTTTTCGCTCTTCATGATTGTCATGTTGGGAGCGAAGTAAAATCATGTCAATTATTATATTGTAATGATTCAATGATTTTCGAGCAAGGCTGTTTCAGCCGATGGAACCTATATCATAAACCGGCGGTAGCTGCTCGAAGGCCTGACGCACCGTCGTCAACGCCTTGACGAGGGTTTGATGGTTGAGGCGTCCACCGAGACATATGCGGATACCGCCGCCATGGCCGGGGCCGGCAACGAAGGGTTCCGATGGCGTGACCGCGACGTTCTGGTTGGTCAGGGAACGGACCAGACCGTCTTCCGTCCAGTGCGGCGGAACCTTGAGCCAGGCGCAGAAGGAGAGAGGATGGCTGGAGGCGATATGGTCGCCGAGAATTTCCATCGCAATGGTCTGCCGTGCACGGGCTTCGGCACGCTGGACGTCCAGCAACCGGCGCGCGGTGCCGTTTTCAACCCAGCGTGTGGCGATTTCGGCGGTCAGATATGTCCCGCTCCAGCTCGACACGCGCAGGATGGAGGCGGCGCGGATGGAATAGGCGGGTGGTACGACGAGATAACCGACGCGTAGCCCCGTTAGGACCGTCTTGGTAAAGCTGGTAACGAAGAAGCCCAGATCCGGCAGCATCTCGGTGATGGATGGCAACCCGTCTTCGATCATCGGGCGATACACTTCGTCCTCAATCACGAAGACGCCGTGTCGCTGCGCAATTGCGGCGATTTCGCGCCTGCGTTCCGCGCCCGCGACATGACCGGTGGGATTGTTGAGGGTGGGGATGAGAACGAGCGCCCGCACCCCGCCCGCCGCGCAGGCGGCCTCCAGCGCATCGGGCAAAATACCCTCGCCATCGGTGGGCAGCCCCTTGAGGCTGAACCCCAGGATGTTCGAAAGGCCGATAATGCCGTGGTCGGTAAGGTTTTCGCACAGCACGACGTCGCTCGAACGGACGATGCAGCTGAGCGCGAGGAAAATACCGTGCGCCGCGCCGTTGGTGACAAGGATACGCTCCGCACCGGCCGTGACGCCCATCATGCCGAGCCAGCTGCGTGCCGTCTCGCGATGGCTGTCCAGTCCCGCGACCGGACGGCAGGGGCGCATGAAGCCCGAATTGTCGCTATCCGCCAGTTCGCGCAGGATCGCACGCGAGGCAGTTTCGTGCTCTTCGAGATAAACGCCGCGGATAATGGAAAGATCGAGCACCTCGGTCGGGCTGTGATCCAGCATCATGCGGCCCGCCCGGTCGGTTACCCGCGCCTTGACGAAGGTGCCGCGGCCGATTTCGCCGCTCAGATAACCCAGCCGTTCAGCCTCCTTGTAGGAAAGGCTGACGGTCTGGACGGAAAGGCCAAGATCGCGGGCCAGATCACGATGGGTCGGCATGCGGTCCATCGGCTTCAAGACACCGGCATCGATATCGGCGATGATCCGTTCCGTCAGTGCCGAATGTTTGGTCTCGCCCTTCTGCTTGGTCAGGCTTGGCCGCCATGCCACCGGTTTTGTTGCGGGAACCGGATCGAGGCTGAGCGGATTGGCTTGACGACGCATGAAATTGTCTCGTTTTTAGCGAAGGTAATTTCATGACATTATGCACGGTTCTTCAAAAAGATGAAGCCTTATGCATCACCGGTGACGATTGCACGGCGAATATGCGCAATCGTCACGTCGTTGCCGCTCAAACAGGCATTGATGGCGCAAGCCGGGATGGGTGGATCCTCAGATTTTTTCGCCGGCCTGTACCAGTTCATCCATGACGCTGCGAACAGCAGCTTCGGCGATGGCGATGATCTCGTCCACCTCTGCCTTCGTCGTGACGAGTGGCGGCGCAAAACCCAGAATATCGCCATGCGGCATGGCGCGCGCAATGAGACCGCCGTTGCGCGCCGCCTTGGAAACGCGTGCACCGACCGCAAGGCCGGGGGCAAAGCGGGTTTTCCTATCACGATCGGCGACAAATTCGATCGCGCCCATCAGGCCCACACCGCGCACTTCACCGACGATTGGCAGCTGGGCAAACTTCGCCTTGAGCTGTTCCTGGAAATAGCTGCCGACGGCCCGTGCATTGCCCGGCAGGTCTTCCTTTTCCACAATGTCGAGAACGGCATTTGCCGCTGCCGCACCAATCGGATGGCCCGAATAGGTATAGCCGTGGGAGAAGGCGCCGACGCGGTCAGCGCCTTCCTCCATCACCTTGTAAACCTTTTCGCCGACGATTGCGCCGGAGAGCGGGAAATAGGCGGAGGTCAGGCCTTTGGCGACGGTAATCAGATCCGGTTCGATGCCATAATGCTGCGAGCCGAACATGGAGCCGGTACGGCCGAAACCGGTGATCACTTCATCGGCGATCAGCAGGATGTCGTATTTCCTGAGGACGTTCTGTATCGCCGCCCAGTAACCCTCCGGCGGCGGTGTGATGCCGCCCGTGCCGAGCACCGGTTCGGCAATGAAGGCGCCAATCGTGTCGGGATTTTCCCGAAGGATAAGGGCCTCGAGCTCGTCGGCACGCCGTTTTGAAAATTCCAGTTCGGTCTCACCTGCTTCCGCGCCCCAATAATGATGGGGAGCGCCGGTGTGCAGGATGCCGGCACGCGGCAGATCCATATGGTCGTGATAGAAGCTCATGCCGGTCATGGAGCCGGAGACGACGCTGCAGCCGTGATATCCCCGCTCACGCGAGATGATCTTCTTCTTTTCCGGCTTGCCGCGCAGGTTGCTGTAATACCAGACAAGCTTTGCCTGCGTCTCGTTGGCATCCGAACCCGACATGCCATAAAAGACCTTGCTCATCCTGCCTGGCGCCATTTTCACCAGCCGGTCAGAAAGGATTGCCAGTTCGTCGGTCGTGTGGGCGGCGTAGGAATGGTAATAGGCAAGGCGATAGGCCTGACGGGAAATAGCCTCGGCCACCTCGGTGCGGCCATATCCGACATTGACGCAATAAAGCCCGGCGAAACCATCGATCAATTGTTTGCCATGCGCATCCTGAATGCGAATGCCCTTGCCGGTTTCAACGATCGTCGGCTCGCCGAGCTTGCCGCTGGCGAAATCCTTCAGCTGCGTAAAGGGGTGCAGAACCGCGTTGCGATCCATTTCGGCGATACGTTTGATATCGATGGTCATGACAGAAATTCCTTTCAGGCAGCAAGATTGCCGAAGCAGACATATTTGGGTTCAAGATATTCCAGGAGACCATGGCGCGACCCCTCGCGGCCAAGTCCGGATTGCTTCCAGCCGCCGAATGGAACGGGCGCGCCGGTGAATTTCGGCGTGTTGACGGCCACCATGCCGTATTCCAGCTGATTGGTGAGACGCATCGCCCGGCCGAGGTCGTTGGTGTAGAGATAGGCTGCGAGCCCCATTTCCGTTGCGTTGGCGCGGCGGATCACCTCCTGCTCGTCATCGAACGGCAATATGGCGGCGACCGGCCCGAAGGTTTCCTCACGGGCGATCAGCATGTCGTCGGTAACGTCGGCAAGGACCGTCGGCGTAACGAAATTGCCGCCCAGAGGGCTATCCTGTCCGCCGCAGACCAGACGTGCGCCGGCTGAAAGAGCCTGGGCGATCTGCTGACGGCATTTCTCGGCAACTGAGGCGCGCGTCATCGGGCCAATGTCGATATCGGGTTCAAGACCGTGGCCGACCACAAGTTCGGACGTCGCTTTGGCAAACTGATCGACGAACCGTTCGTAAACCGCGCGTTGAACGTAGATACGGTTTGCCGCAAGGCAGTCCTGTCCTGATGTGGCGAATTTTGCGCCGAGGCAGCCTTTGACCGCCTGGGACAGGTTGGTGTCGTCGAACACGATGAAGGGCGCATGGCCACCAAGCTCAAGCGATGCTTTTTTGACCGTTGCCGCCGATTGTTCGAGGAGGATCCGTCCGACCTGCGTCGAACCGGTGAAGGAAAATGCGCGAACATCGGTGTGTTCCAGAAGGCGGCGCGCCAGCGGGGCGGCTTCGCCGGGCAGCACCTGTAAAACGCCTGATGGCATTCCCGCTTCTTCTGCAAGCTTTGCCAGAGCCAGAGCCGAGAGCGGCGTTTCAGGCGCCGGTTTGACGATCATGGTGCACCCGGCGGCAAGAGCGGCACCCGCCTTGCGGGTTATCATGGCGGAAGGGAAGTTCCATGGGGTGATTGCCACGGTAACGCCGATTGGCTGCATCTGCACGGAGAGGCTGCCGCCCTTCAAATGGCTCGGGATGGTTTCACCATAGGATCGTTCGCCTTCGCTCGCGAACCAGTCGAGAAAATTGGCGGCATAGGAAATCTCGCCAAGGGATTCAGAAAGCGGTTTGCCCTGTTCGGCGGTTATGATGGTGGCGAGATCATGCGCATTTTCGCGCATCAACCTGCTCCACGCGCGCAGTATGTCGCCCCGTTCGACGGGCAGCCGTTCGCGCCAGTCGAGAAAGGCTTTGCCGGCGGCATCGATTGCGACATCGACATCGTCGAGCGAGCAGGAGGTTACCGCGAGAAGGTGGTCGCCGGTGGCCGGATCGATAACATTCAGTTTCTCGTCACGCGCCACCCAAGCCCCATCAAGAAAGGCACGATGCTCGACCAGATCGGTCCGATGCAGACTTTTTAGCGCCGCGCTGGCGATATCTTTCATGAGGAGGCTCCCTTTTTATTTGCAAGGAGCTTAGCGGCGCGGCATCATCGATCGGCGGCGTTTGTTCCTGTCGTTACGCAGGAATAGTGCTTAGTTTCTCATATTGGCGCAGGAATTCTGCATGACCACCATAGATCGAGCCGACAGGGCGTTGCTTGACGCCGTGCAAAAGAACAACCGCCTGACATCGGAAGAACTGGCGCAGATCGTCAACCTGTCGCCCACGGCATGTCAAAGGCGGCTGAAGCGCCTGCGCGAGGAAGGGGTGATTGAAGCGGATGTGGCAATCATCTCACCCAAAGCCGTCGGGCGCGGCATCACCATGATCGTTCTGGTATCGCTGGAGCGCGAGCGGGCGGATATCGTCGATCGCTTCAAGGCCGCCATTCGCGCCACGCGGGAAGTCATGATCGGCTATTATGTGACAGGCGACGCCGATTTCATCCTGGTCATCACGGCAAGGGACATGGAGGACTACGAGGCTTTCACCCGCCGTTTCTTTTATGAGAACCATGACATTAAGGGCTTCAAGACCATGGTTGTGATGGATCGTGTTAAGGCCGGCTTTGCCTTTCCAATCGAAGCCTGATTGGCGTGCCTCTGGTTCCACATGAGCGTTTCGGATGATCTTTGGAATGATCCCGCACCCGCGGACTGAAAACCTGCGAAGGCAAGCGTTGGAAACGCGTGTGCTGGCGTAATGTAACGCCAGCACAATTGCGCTTGATCAGGCGCCTGCCTCCGAACGGCGTGAGGCAGAGAGTGTAACGATCAGTCGGGACGCTGCAGCAGAGCGAGACCGACCGTGGATGCGGCGAGGATGGCGGTGAGAGCCAATGGCGCAGTAGCCCCATAGGAATCAACGATGTAACCGCCGAAAACCGCACCGATACTGATGGCCACCTGAAAAGAAACGACCATCAGGCTGCCGGCTGCCTCCAGTGCGTCGGGTGCGCCACGGGAAAGGTTGGTCGGCAGCACCACGGGCGCCATGCCGAAGGCAAGGCCCCAAAGGGCGACGAGTGCAAATGCGGCGCTGGTATGAGCACCCCAGACAACGAGGGCGATCGTCGCAAATGCCATCAGGGCGGCGGTAACGATGAGTGCGAGGCGGATACTGGTGTCAGCCATCCGGCCTCCCAGCACATTGCCGATCACGGAAGCGACGCCAAAGCCGAGCAGGGCGAGAGCAATCGGCGTGGTCTCAAGCAGCGTCACCTGTTCGAGGAAGGGGCGCACATAGACCGAACCGGCAAAATGCCCCGTCATCAGCAACAGGATCGCCAGCATCCCAAGTTGAACGCTGCGCCGCCGCGTCAGCCGCAGAACATCGGAAAGACTGTTGCTTGTACTTGCCGGCAGCGACGGCAGGCTGAGGATCTGCAGCAGCATGGCAATTATTGCCAGTCCCGCCGTCATCGACATGGCGATGCGCCATCCCACCCAGTCACTGATCAAGGCGCCCATTGAAGGGGCAGCGATGGTGGCAAGCGAAACGCCAAGGGTGACGATAGCCATGCCACGCCCGGTCGAATTCGCGCCGACGAGCCGCGCCACAACCGCAACCGAAAGCGCCCAGAAACCGCTGAGCGCAATCCCCAGTCCGGCCCGGCCCACCAACAATAGCCAGAAATCGGCAGCAACTGATGCGAGAATGTTGGAGCCGATCGCCAGTGCGCTAAGTCCGACAAGCACGGTCTTGCGGTTCAGTTTGCCGATGAGAACATTGCTCAGCAACGCCGTCACAGCGCCAACGGAAGCTGTCGCCGTAACAACCTGACCGGCTGTACCCTCGGTAATGCCGAGATCGCGCGCCATGGGCGTCAACAATCCCGCCGGCAGGAACTCGGCCGATACAAGTGCGAAACTGGTGGCCGCCATCGAAAGAACCGCGAACCAGGTCGCAGCTGTCCACGCGGGTTCCTCGGCGGCCTCCAGGGCAATTGTTGACCCATCAAATTCTGATGTCGTGTCCGTCATGGTCTCTCTCCTTGAGTTGGGAGAGTTTTAGACGAATTTTTTCGGATGATATGTATCTAAAAATCCGAATTTCATGCCTATTCCTCCGAATTTTGTGCGTTGCACAATGTTCGGATGTGCATGTGCGTGGATCCCGTTTGAACGCTGACATCGCGATGAAGGACGGATTTGGGGCGGTCTCGCCTACCGGAATGATCGGTTTCGCATACTGGACAGGAGCCTATACCGTAACGGGTTGGAGGCTCTTCAATTTACAGTTCGTCTGAGGAAACCCACCTGTTCCGACCTGTCTGCTTGGCGTTTAGAAGCGCAGCGTCCGCTCGTTCCAACACGCTGCTCACGGTCCCGGCGGCCGGTGACGTTGCGATGCCGATCGATATGGTAATGGGGTCAAGCAGGCGACCGCGGTAGGTCAGTGGCGCGCGCTCGACGGCGTGTCGCAGTTTCTCCGCCGCCTTGATGGCATCTTCAATACCCGAAGCCGGCATGAGCACGGTGAATTCCTCGCCGCCGAAACGGAATAATTCACCTAGACCACCAATGGCTTCTGAAAGGACCTGGGCGACATATTGCATCACCGCATCTCCGGCGTCGTGGCCAAAACGGTCATTGAAGCGCTTGAAATGGTCTATGTCGAGCATCAGGCAGGCGAGATTTTGGCTTGGCTTCTCAATATGCCTGTTCAGTTCCTCATCAAGAGACCGGCGGTTCAGGAGACCCGTCAGGGCGTCCTGTCTCGCCATGCCGACCAGTCGCTGCCGAAGCTGGAGATTTGCGACGGCAAGGCCGACATTCTCGGCGAGGAGTTCCAGATATAGTCTCTCGGTCTCCAGTGTCTCGTTACCCTGCGGAATTTCAAGATACAACAGACCGACGGTGTCACCCAATGCCGTGAGTGGTATACACAGGCCGGTTCCGAAACCCTCCTTGAGGTGATGGCAGGCGACGTCGTCTCCATCAGGGTTACTGGCATGGGGGCGCCCGCGCCGGAGCGCCCAGCAATCGTCGATCGAAAACTCCGGAGCGGAAAACGATGGATTGGACCATTGGCCCGTCGATTGGAGAACTGAGCTGTGTTCTTTGATGACAAGCAGGCGGCCGGCGATGGCGGGGAAAATCTGCGGCATGAATTTCGAAACGACGTCGGACAATTCATCCTGATTTTGACATGCCTGAATCCGATGCATCATTTGCAGGATCAGGTCCTTTATGCGCTGGTTCTTGCGGTGCTCCGCGTCAAGCCGGTCCCGCTCAAGCCCGTTGCTGCGGAAGATGCGGATGGCTTGGTTCATGTCGCCGATTTCGTCACGACGTCCCTCGTCGGGCACATCGATACTGTAGTCCTGCCTGGCAAGGCGCGTAACGATATTGCTCATCCGGATAAGCGGCGCAGCAACACGTCTGGTAAGGACGAAGTAAAGTACGGCCACAAACATCAGGGCGGTGAGTGCAAGCATCACCTTGGCGATCGATCCGTAGAAATCGCTTCGGCTTTTGGCCTGGTCAACCGTTGCTTGTGAGCTGACCGCGATACCCTCTCTCAAGGTCGCGACGGTGTTCAGCAGGCCCGTATGCAGCCGATAATACTCATCTCCGAACAGGATCTGTTGTGCGGCGTTCTGGCGACTTGATCTATAGAAACCGATGGCCTCGCGCTCCATCCTGTCCAGCGCGTCGGCGCTCTTGCGTATCTCCTGAAATGATCCTGCCTCTTCCGGCGAAAGACCGAGCGCGGAGAGTTTATCCAGGGTATTTTCGAGGTGCTTTTCCTGATCTTCGTCGACGTAGAATTTCGCCAGGTGCTGTTCGTCGCCTCGCATGACGTAAAGACGCGCTTCCTCGGTGCGCTCATCCGCAATGATTGCCAGTTCCTCGGCAAGATCGTTCAACTGGAGGTGATCCTGGATGGCCGCTCGCTCTTGAGAAGCGCTTCTGGCTGACAGAATGAATGTAGTCGCCGATACCGTCGTGAGTACGAGGGTCACGGCATAGGCCAGGTTCGTGATGGTGCTAAGTCGCATGATGGCGCCGTCTGCTTGCCGCAAGCCATGAAAACCGGGTGCGGCGAATCCAATATCAGAGTTTGCTTATTTTAGGGCATCTCGTCAAAACGGGAAGTTAACCTGCCGGAGATTATCGTGCGTGAGCACCGATCGCCTGAAAATCCGCCAGGGATTTCACTTTCATATGGCGGTTTCGGCAGGGCTATCTTGAACAGCGGATTGTCGCAGTCAATGACATCCGGCTGCAGGATGCAGGTGGAGTTTCGAGTGCTTCTGCCGCGCGTTCTCAACGTGCGCAGAACGCCATCAAGCAGCGGAAGCAAGGCTGCGCAGGAAGGCGAGGCAACGGACGAGCTGTGACGCGGCGGCAGCGCAGAAGTTCAGAGCCGGTTCGGATTTTTCGCAGTTCATCCCGTCGAGATAATAGTCGAGCAGGATGCCGCAAAGCGTAACCGGCTGACCAAGCACCAGATCCAGTTGTCCGGACAATCGTGGCTTGTGACGAAATGTGAGGCCGGGGATGGAGCTGATCCGCGCCTGCGTTTCCTCGATAAATGCCCTTGATGTCTGATCGTCCTGCCATTCTGCCACAGCGGTAAGGAGTTTTAAAAAATGCTCCTCCAGCCCGAGAATATCCGGGGCGTCTCCCGGTGGTGCGGCGACCCTTGCGGCATGAAACGCCTGGCGCCTTTCCCGGCGCATCGTCGCGACATGGCCGAGTTCCTCGCGCGCCATTTTTTCCGCCGCCTGCCGCACGTCGGCGCTGGGCGCCTGGGCGGCAACGTAGCTCCAGAACATAAATGCCCGTTCCTCGTTCCTGACGGCAGCCGAAAAAGCGCGGTAGGCGTCGAGCGTTTCCGGCGGCACCATATCGGCGCCTTCGGCATCGAACATGGGTGAAAGGTCCGGGGCGGCGATGGTGCCCGCAGTGTCGGTCGGCACCGTCTCGCCAGCCCATACGCCGACCTGACGCAGATGGGTTTCCTCCTCGGCAATCAGCCGTTCGAAAACGGCGGCAAGCGCCGGCTGGTTTTCATCCAGCATTCGTTGTCTGAGGGCGACATAGCCGTCGATCGATTCTTGTTCCATGCGGGCTGCGGTTTCCAGCACGGCGTGCATCGTCGTCAGAACGGGCGGTTCGGCATTCAGTCTAGACATGGGTTTCTCTTCAAAATCCTTGTCCCACACTGCCACATCAAACAACGCGGTATTTGTTCTGGATCAATGAGGCATCCGGCGGCGCGACTATTTTGCATTCAACCCACTGAGGCCCGACCGATGCGACATGGCCGAGCGTGGGAGTGAACGTCTTGTCGCACCCCGATGGAATGCCCAATGCCGAAAAATACTCATATCGGGAAACAAGGTCTGGCTGTTTTTCTTTCTTTTCTGATCGCGCTTTTCACCCTTGCAGGCCACGCCTTCGCTGCCGGCAGTCTTGTCGATTATCTCGCCAAGGTTCAGCCGGCAGAGTTGTTTGCCGCGGCCGACCGCTTTGGCGAGCCGGTGGGGGAGCCTGCCATCGTGCCCGTCTACAAGGGCAGCGATATCGCCGGTTACGCTTACCTCAACTCGGATTTCACTAATTCGACCGGCTATTCAGGAAAGCCAATTCACATCGTTGTCGGCATTGACAGGGCCGGCGTCGTGCGTGGTCTGAAGCTTGTCGATCACAAGGAGCCGATCGTGCTGATCGGCATACCGGAAACCCGGGTTGTGGCTGCGCTGAATTCGGTGATCGACCGCGATCTGGCCAAGGTCGCTACCGGTGCGGAACGCCCGCCGCAGGTCGATATCGTCAGCGGCGCGACGGTGACCGTTCTTGTGATGGGCGACAGCGTCGTCCGCTCGGCGGTCAAACTCATTCGCAGCGGCAGGCTGGGAGATGGCACACATGCTGCAGTTGCGGCTGTGTCGCCGCAGCCGGTCAAAAAACTCGATGTTTCGAAACAGGAGGTTTCCGACTGGCAGACGCTGCTCGGCGATGGTTCCATTCGCGCCCTGCGCCTCAGTGTCGGTGAAGTCTCTGATGCCTTTGCAAAGGCCGGTCAGCCGGATGCGGCCCGGACACCGGAAGCGTCCAATCCGCAGGACCCGTTCATCGATCTCTACGTCGCTCCAGTCAGTGTTCCCGCCATTGGCCACAGCCTGCTGGGTGAAGAAGGTTACGGAAGGCTGATAAAACGCCTGAAGCCGGGTCAGTCCGCCATTCTCGTGGCGGGTGACGGTGCCTATTCGTTCAAGGGGTCTGGTTATGTACGAGGCGGTATTTTCGACCGTATCGAGCTGCTTCAGGACGGGCAGGGCATTCGCTTCCGCGATCGGGATCACACGCGGCTGACGCAGATCGCCGCCGAGGGCGCGCCGCATTTGCGTGAAATCGCCCTTTACGTGATCCCTGACAGTTTCGCTTTCGACGTGACGGAACCGTGGGAGTTACAGTTGCTGGTGCAGCGCACCACGGGAGTGCGGGACAAGGCGACGATGCCATACGATCTCGGCTACACGCTGCCAGACGGCTACGTCAGCATCGAGACGCCCGCAGCCCCACCCGTCGCCCCACCGGCAACCGCAGCAACGATGCCGGCAGATGTGCCGTTCGATCTGGAAAACGTGCCGCTCTGGGTCAGCATATGGGAAATGAACCGCGTCTCGGTCGCCATAACCTTTGCCGGGCTGCTGGTTCTCACCGCCATCTTCTTCTTTCAGGACTGGCTGGTCAAACGGCCCAGGCTGTTCGGCTGGATCAGGCGCGGCTATCTGGTCTTCGCGCTGGTCTGGCTCGGCTGGTATGCCAATGCGCAGCTTTCGGTGGTCAATGTCCTGACTTTCATCAATGCGCTTATCTCCGGTTTCCACTGGGATTTCTTCCTGTCCGCGCCGTTGATCTTCATTCTCTGGGCAGCGGTTGCAGCGGGTCTGCTGTTCTGGGGGCGCGGGCCTTTCTGCGGCTGGCTCTGCCCTTTTGGTGCGCTGCAGGAACTGACCAACGGCGTCGCGAAATGGCTGAAGGTGCCGCAGGTCAAGCTGCCCTGGGGGCTGCATGAGCGCCTCTGGCCGGTCAAATACATCATCTTCCTCGGCCTCTTCGGCCTGTCGCTTTATTCGCTGGCGCTGGCGGAGACCTTTGCCGAGATCGAACCGTTCAAGACGGCGATCATCCTGAAATTCGCCCGCGAATGGCCCTTCGTGATCTTTGCGCTGACGCTGCTCGCCGCCGGTCTTTTCATCGAACGTTTCTACTGCCGGTATCTCTGCCCACTCGGCGCAGCACTCGCCATTCCCGGTCGCCTGCGCATGTTCGAATGGCTGAAACGCTGGCCGGAATGCGGCTCGCCCTGCCAGCGCTGCGCCAAGGAATGTCCCGTGCAGTCGATCCATCCCGAAGGGCAGATCAACGTCAACGAGTGCATCTACTGCATGCATTGCCAGGAACTTTACCAGGACGACCACCGCTGTCCGCACATGATTCAGGTGCGGTTGAAGCGGGAAAAATTCGTGGCGCTCTCCACCCCTCCGGAAAAGGGAAAAGAGCGTCCGAAAACCGTGGTTACCCACAAGGGCAAACCGATCGGCACAGATGAAGGAGTGGCTGGCGAACAGGCCTGAGCCACCATCAAAGGAGAGAAGACATGTCGGATCGAAATATCGAAACTGGCCTCAGCAGGCGCCAGCTTCTCGGCTCCACGGCGGTTGCCGCGGTGGCGGGCGCGGCGACGGTCGGCGGCGCGCTGGCGGTTTCCAGCATCACGGCTGCGCCGGCGCTCGCCGCAGGCGGACAGGCCTTCGAGGTTAAGCCCGGCGAACTGGACGAATATTACGTCTTTTTCTCAGGCGGCCATAGCGGTGAACTGCGCATTCTCGGCCTGCCGTCGATGCGTGAACTGATGCGTATTCCCGTCTTTAACCGCGATAGCGCCACCGGCTGGGGTCAGACCAATGAAAGCCGCAAGATCCTGACGGAGGGGCTGCTGCCTGAAACGAAGGAATATCTGAAGGACAAGGGCGACATCTACCTCAACGGTGACCTGCACCATCCGCATCCATCCTTTACGGAAGGCACCTATGATGGCCGTTATCTCTTCGCCAATGACAAGGCCAATACCCGCGTCTGCCGCATCCGCCTTGACGTGATGAAATGTGACAAGATCATCCAGCTGCCCAACCAGCACACGGTTCACGGCCTGCGCGTGCAGAAATATCCGCGCACCGGTTATGTCTTCGCCAATGGCGAGGACCGGGTGCCGATCCCCAATGACGGTTCGGTTCTCGATGATCACAAACAGTATCACGCGATTTTCTCGGCCATTGACGGCGATACGATGAAGGTTGCCTGGCAGGTCATGGTCGACGGCAATCTCGACAATGTCGATGCCGACTATCAGGGCAAATATGCCTTCGCCACCTGCTACAATTCCGAAGAGGGCGTGAACCTCGAGGAAATGATGGCGAAGGATCAGGACTGGATCGTCGTCTTCAACCTGAAGCGCATCGAGGAAGCCGTCGCCAAGGGCGAATTCAAGGAAATGGGTGGCGTGCCGGTTGTGGATGGTCGCCATGGCTCGCCATTCACCCGCTACATCCCGGTGTCCAACGGCCCGCACGGCATGAACACTGCGCCGGATGGTATCCACGTCGTTGCCAATGGCAAGCTGTCGCCGACGGTCACCGTCTTCGACGTCCGGCTGTTCGACGACCTTTTCGCCGACAAGATCAAGCCGCGTGATACCGTCGTTGCCGAACCCGAACTCGGTCTTGGCCCGCTTCACACGGCCTATGACGGTCGCGGCAATTGCTACACGACGCTGTTCATCGACAGCCAGATCTGCAAATGGAACCTTGAGGATGCCAAACGCGCCTACAAGGGCGAGAAGGTCAATCCGGTCCGTCAGAAGCTCGATGTGCAGTATCAGCCCGGCCACAACCACACATCCATGGGTCAGACCAAGGATGCAGACGGCAAATGGCTGATCTCGCTCAACAAGTTCTCGAAGGACCGGTATTTGAACGTCGGCCCGCTGAAACCGGAAAACGATCAGCTGATCGATATTTCCGGCGACGAGATGGTGCTGGTTCACGACAATCCCACCTTTGCCGAGCCGCATGACGCCACCATCGTCCATAATTCCAAGATCAACCCGGTCAGCATCTGGAGCCGCGACGACAGCTTCTTTGCCGATGCGGTGGCCCAGGCTAAGGCCGACAACATCGATCTGCTGATCGATTCCGAAGTCATTCGCGACGGCGACAAGGTTCGCGTCTACATGACCTCGGCGGCACCTGCCTTCGGTCTGGAAAGCTTCACCGTCAAGCAGGGTGATGAAGTGACGGTTTACGTCACCAACATCGACGAGGTGGAAGACCTGACCCACGGCTTCTCGATCATCAATTACGGCATCAACATGGAAGTGGCGCCGCAAGCCACGGCATCCGTCACCTTCAAGGCCGATAAGCCCGGTGTGTGGTGGTATTATTGCTCATGGTTCTGCCATGCCATGCACATGGAAATGAAGGGCCGCATGCTGGTGGAGCCGAAGAAGGCATGAGGCATCTCCAAGATGCGGCGAGATGGGGGATGGTGGCGATGATCGCCGCCATTCCCGGCCTGGCGGGTGCTGAAACCATCCGCCTTTCCGCTGCCGCGACCCCAATACTTCAACAAGCCATCGACCGTGCACAGACGGGCGACGAACTGGTGCTGGAAAGCGGCGATTTTTCCGGGCCGGTGACCATTGGCACGTCCATTACTCTGCGCGGCGAGCCGGGTGCGGCCATTCGTGGCACCGGTCAGGGCAGTGTCGTCACCATCACCGCCGAAGACGTGATCTTCAGCGGCATTATCGTATCCGGTTCAGGCGGTTCGCTGGAAGACATGAATTCGGGCGTGTTCGTTGCCCGCACCGCCAAACGGGCCATTGTCGAAAACAGCCGCTTCGAAGAAAATCTGTATGGCGTCTATCTGCATGGCGCCGACGATTCCATCGCGCGCAACAATATCATTATCGGTACTGGTGAAGGCCGTTTAAGCGAAACCGGCAACGGCGTGACCCTGTGGAACGCGCCCGGCGCACGCGTCACCGGCAACGACATCAGCTTCGGACGCGACGGCATCGCCACCAATGCCAGCAAACGCAACGTGTTCAGTGGTAACCGGTTCAGCAATCTACGATTTGCCATCCACTACATGTACACCAATGACAGCGAGATCAGCGATAATGTCTCCACCGGCAATTCGGTGGGATACGCCATCATGTTTTCCAGCCGCCTGAAGATCACCGGAAACGTCTCCGATGGCGACCGGGACCACGGCCTGCTTTTGAATTACGCCAACAGTTCCACCGTCACCGGCAATACGGTGCGCGGCCATATGCAGCCCGCATCGCGCTGGAGCGAACGCGGCATCCGCTCGCAGGAACATGGTGTGCCGGCCGCCGATGACGAGGCTGCCGCGGATACCTCGGGAATGCGGCCCGGGCCGGAAAAATGCGTCTTCATCTACAATGCCAACCGCAACCGCCTGCGCGACAACCGTTTCGAGGGGTGCGATATTGGCATTCATTTCACCGCCGGTTCGGAAGGCAACATGATGAGCGGCAATGCCTTCATCGCCAATCGCAACCAGGTCAAATATGTCGGCACGCGTTATGTCGACTGGTCGGAAAAGGGACGCGGCAATTACTGGAGCGATAATCCCGCTTTCGATCTGGATGGTGACGGCATCGCCGACAATCCCTATCGCCCGAATGATCTGATTGACCGCGTGCTGTGGACCGCGCCGCAGGCGCGGGTGCTGACCAGCAGCCCCGCCGTGCAGGTGGTGCGCTGGGCGCAGGCGCGGTTTCCTGCCCTTTTGCCGGGTGGGGTCACCGACAGTCATCCCTTGATGTCGCCGCCGCAGCCCCCCAGGGAGCCACGCTCATGAACCCGACCGTAAGCGTTCACGATGTGACCAAGACCTATGGCGGCAAGGTCAATGCCCTGCGCGAGCTGAGCTTTATCCTTCATGAAGGGGAGACCGTAGCTCTGGTCGGTCACAATGGCGCCGGAAAAACCACGCTGATCAAATTGCTGCTCGGGCTTATTCGCCCGACGTCGGGGCATGTGGAGGTGCTGGGCGAGAACCCGGCGAATGGCGATTTCGCCGTGCGTCAGGCGCTTGGTTACCTGCCGGAAAGCGTGTCTTTCCATCTGGCGCTGACGGGGCGGGAAACACTTGCCTTCTACGCCCGCCTCAAGCGGGTGCCCATGCAATCTGCCGACAGCCTGTTCGAGCGTGTCGGCCTTGCCGCCGTGGCCGCCGACCGGCCCATCCGCACCTATTCCAAGGGCATGCGGCAGAGGCTTGGCCTTGCCCAGGCGTTGCTCGGTGCACCAAGGGTTCTGCTGCTCGATGAACCGACCAGTGGCCTCGACCCGGCCCTGCGGCGCAATTTCTACAACCTCGTCGATGAATTGCGGGCAGGCGGCGCGACGATCCTCCTGTCGTCGCATGCGCTGGGGGAACTGGAAGACCGGGCCGGACGCGTCATCATCGTCAATCGTGGCGTGCGCATTGCCGATGGCACGCTGGATGATCTGAGACGGATTGCCAGCCTGCCGTCGCGTATCCGTATCCGCCCGACTGGCGGGGGCGGAGCCGCGGCACCCGCCGATCCCGCGGTGCAATGGACACCGACCGGAGATGGCGCTTACGAGACGGAGGTGGCGCATGCCGCAAGGCTGCCACTGCTGCACCGCCTCACGGCTGCTGCCGCCGGTATCGAAGCCCTGAGCCTTATCGAGCCGACGCTCGATGATCTCTATGCCCATTTCCTGAACAGCCAGGAGGCCGCGTCGTGAGCAACATCCTGATCATTGCGGGGAAGGAAATTCGCGAAGGCATGCGCAATCGCTGGGTGCTGGCCACGACATTGCTGCTGGCAATGCTCGCCCTGACGCTGACGTTTCTCGGCAGCGCGCCGACCGGCAATGTCAGCGCCAGCCGCATGGATGTGGTCATCGTCAGTCTCTCCAGCCTGACGATCTTCCTTGTGCCGCTGATTGCGCTGCTGATTTCCCACGATGCCATCGTGGGTGAGGTGGAGCGTGGCACCATGCTGCTGCTGCTCGCCTATCCGGTGGGGCGCAGCCAGATCGTTCTGGGCAAGTTTCTCGGCCACATCGCCATCCTCTGCTTCGCCACCACCTGCGGATATGGCACGGCGGCGCTTGCGCTGGCGCTGATGGGCGGCGCCACCGGTCTTGAGGGCTGGCTGTCGTTTATTTCCATGACGGCATCGTCCGTGCTGCTGGGCGCGGTCTTCGTCGCCATCGGTTATCTCATCAGTTCGCTATCTTCGGAGCGCAGCACGGCCGGCGGCGTGACGATCGGCATCTGGCTGTTCTTCGTGCTGATCTACGACATGGCCCTGCTTGGCGGACTGGTGGCGGCACAGGGCCGTTCGTTGCCCGGCGGATTGCTGGATTTCCTGCTACTCGCCAATCCGACGGATGCCTATCGGCTCCTCAATCTCGGCAGCGGTGGGGCGGCGGCCCTTTCCGGCATGGGCGGGCTTGCCAAAAACTCCATCCTCACCGGTGGCGTCCTGCTCGCCGCCCTTTGCGCCTGGACGGTTGTTCCGCTCGGCCTCGCCTCGCTGTTTTTCTCAAGGAGGGACGTATGAAAACGGTCCGTTTTGCCCTTGTTCTTGTGGCTTCGTTGCTGCTTGCCGCCTGCGAAAATGAGCAGCAGGCGGAAACGCCGCCGCCCTTTTCGCTCACCGCCGAGGCCATGGGGCGATATTGCGGCATGAACGTGCTGGAACATGCCGGGCCGAAGGGGCAGATCATCCTGCGCCAGATACCGGAGGCCATATGGTTCTCCTCAGCACGGGACACTGTGGCCTTCACCATGCTGCCGGACGAACCGAAGGAGATCGCGGCTATTTACGTGTCCGATATGGGCAAGGCTGCAAGCTGGGAAAAGCCCGGCGCGGAGAACTGGATCGACGCGCGCAAGGCCTTCTTCGTGATCGGCAGCTCCCTGCGCGGCGGCATGGGCGCGGAGGAAGCCGTGCCCTTTTCCGAGGAGGCGGCAGCAAGGCAATTCGTCGGCAAGAACGGCGGCGAAGTCGTGAAATTCAACGATCTGCCCGAGAATTACATTCTTGGCGCCGGTGGCGAGGCGGCGGACGATCCGGCTGCGGAGGGGGGGGCATGATCATGGATAACAAACCGGGCCGTCGCCGCTTCATCACGCTCATGGCTGCCTTTGCGGGCCTGCCGCTTTTACCTGACAGGGGTTTTGCCTCAGTCTCCCCCATTGTCTGGCGGGGACAGGCACTCGGCGCGCCGGCAACGCTTGTGCTCAATCATCAAAACCCTGCAGAGGCGGAGCGCCTCCTGCGCAGGGTGGTAGTCGAGGTGGCGCGCCTCGAAAGTATTTTCAGCCTGTTTCGGCCGGAATCGGCACTGAGCGAGCTTAATCGCACCGGCGTCCTTGCCGCGCCGCCCTCCGAAATGGTGGAGCTGCTGGAATTGTGCCGCAGCTTCCATGGGCTTGGGGACGGACGTTTCGATCCGACGATACAGCCGCTCTGGCTGCTGCATGCCCGGCATTTTTTGCGCGATGACGCCGATCCCGCCGGCCCATCCGCACGGGATATGAGAAAGGCATTGGCGCTGGTGGGCTTCGACAAGGTAAGTTTCGACGCGAACCGTGTTGCACTGGGGCAGCGCGGCATGGCGTTGACGCTGAACGGTATTGCCCAGGGCTATATTACCGACCGCATCGTTGCCCTGCTGCGGGATGCGGGTGTGACCAGCAGCCTGGTGGATATGGGCGAAAATCGAGCCATCGGCAATAATGCGCAAGGCGCGCCGTGGCGCGTCGGTCTTGCGCAATCGGAAGATGCCACCCTTCCTGACATGGTTCTCGATATCACCGACCGTGCCGTGGCGACCTCGGCGGGCGCCGGGTTCCAGTTCGACCGCGCCGGCAAATTCAGTCATATCCTCGATCCGCGCACCGGCCTGAGCGCGCGCCGTTATGCGCGGGTCTCGGTGGTTGCCGAGGATGCGGCCACAGCCGATGCGCTATCGACCGCCTTCAGCCTGATGGATGAGCGCGAGGTGGAAACGCTGCGCGCATCGCTTCGCAATGTCGAGGTGTATCTGCGCGCCTGAACGCGCAGGTTTCAGAAGCGGTTTTGCGTATGTCGCGCGTGTCGCGCCGCGAGATTGAGGTCGTGCATCGCCATCAGAACCAGTGCCGGGGATCGTCACTTCCCTGTCCCGCAGGTCTTTTACGGTAATATTGGCCAATCTCGAAGATACAAGGCCGGAAAGGCGAGGCCAGAAAGCAAGTTGGCGAGCACGCCAGCAAGTGCCAGCCGGAAAGTGCGTGTCGCCTGCCAGCCCGTCCGATCCCGACGCCCCCGCCGATCAATGTGGCGGAAGGGCCGGAAATCCGGCGCCGTTCCGGAAAAACGGCTGCCATCGCCGGCCTTTGGGGCGGCATCGGGGAGGGAAGGAGAGAAACCCGTCTGCCGGCCCGCAGGACCTCAGGGCTGTCGCAGGGACACGCCTTTCATGCGGTCAGGCGGAAAGAGGTGGCGCGCGCGGCGCGGCGCTCATCAGAAGAACGGATGGCCTGAACGCGGCCGTATCCGCCACGAAACCTTCACCGGTCTCGATGAGGAGCGGCATGCCGGTCATATCGGCCGGTTGCGGCAGCAGGATGCCGGCCACGATCCGGCAAACCTCGCAGACTGGAACAACGGCGTGCCGGTCGGGGTGGGACTGGCCATCGTCGTGATCGAAAGTGTGGCAAAGATCCGGCAGGCTGCCATCAGGCAGCATATAGGCGGAGATTTCAGTTCCGGCAAAACCGGCTTCTGCCACCGGCACGCGATGGGCGAAACCAATGGCGAACAAGGCAAGCGCGCACAGAATGCGCATCCCCTTCTGCCATGTCGTCACCTTTGCGATCATTGCCGGAATTCCCGCCCGAACACTCTCTGAAATTCGCTTCACATTCCGAACTTGTCGATTCACCCGAGACGGACAATTGTCACAGCGGGATGACATGACGTTACGGATTACTCTGTGGCATCGCGCGTGCTTCGTCTGTGCGATAGGTCAAACAGCTCCAAGTTTGGTGACGAGCGCTAAGCGATTTCCCACATACTGCCGGTCAGCGTGGCTTGGCCTTCGAGGCTTTTTGCGCTAATCAGACAGGATGATAAAAACCTCGAGTATCACCTGCATTTAGCTCCCGCCGCAGCGCGAGGAGCATCGAGCGAGAAGCCGACCGGCTTCACGCTTGGCGTCGGCTTGCCAGAAGGCAGGCGAATGCGAACACATGCAGTGAGGCTACCTCAATGGAAAATTATTTCGAAAGCCCCTTCCGGGGCATCACGCTCGACAGGCAGGTAAAGAACCCGAACCTCGTCGTCGGTAAATACAGCTATTATTCCGGATATTATCACGGCCACAGCTTTGAAGATTGCGCCCGTTATCTGCTGCCGGATGAGGGTGCGGACAGGCTGGTGATCGGAAGCTTCTGCTCAATCGGCTCAGGCGCTGCCTTCATCATGGCGGGCAATCAGGGCCATCGGAACGAGTGGATCAGCACTTTCCCGTTCTTCTTCATGCCGGAGGTGCCGGAATTCGAGAAAGCCGAGAATGGCTATCTGCCGGCGGGCGACACCGTCATCGGCAACGATGTCTGGATAGGCTCGGAAGCGATCATCATGCCCGGCATCAAGATCGGCGATGGCGCCGTCATCGGAACCCGGGCGCTGGTGACGAAGAACGTCGAACCCTACGCCATCGTCGGCGGCAACCCCGCCAGAACCATTCGCAAGCGGTTTGATGACGATGACATTGCCCGCCTGCTGGAGATGAAATGGTGGGAGTGGCCGGCAGAAAGGCTCAAGGCCGCAATGCCGCTCATGACCAGCAGCAATGTCGCGGAGCTGTATCGGTTCTGGCAGTCTGACATTCTGTAGATATAAAGCTGCCGGCTCGTCTCCTTGAGGCGGGCCGGCGATCGCTCCTGATCCAGGAGCTGTTTCCGGATATGTGAAGGCCAGACGCCCACCCTGTCACTGCAATTCCAGGCCCTCCTGAAGAATGGATTTTCGAGCCGCCTCGCCAGCTTCGGCCTTGCCGTCTCGATATAGTCACCAGCCTGACGCGCATAAAGGGAGCGGGATGAAGCCCTTGTGGATTTCCGTCGAAAGTAAGCTCAGCATCTCCTGCAGTCTGTAGCGCGCAAAGGTTCCATTTGCCGGCGCAAGGCCCGCCTCGGGCCTCCGGTCTGCAAGATATTGAACGGTGACGGGACCTTCCCGCTGCAGGTTGCCGTCTTCAAGCTCCAGCGCCGGAATATAGCCATGCGGGTTGATGTTGTAGAAGTTCTTCCCTTGATCCGTTGTGCGATCATTCTGATCGACCTTGATGAATTCGACGTCGAGACCCAGCTCGTTTGCGCAGGCACAACAGCGACCAACTTCACGTTTTGAAATAAACGGTCACCGAAAATGAGTTTCCATCCCGTGCCTGTGCGGTCATGTGTTTGTGAAGTTCGTATGAGCCATTGTTCTACGACACACGAATCAAAGAGCTGACAGCATGGAAAATCCGTTTGCACTGAATCATCTTTCCGAAAACACGGTCTTCCATAAAGGCGATGTTTTCGTCCTTTTCGGCGAACTGTTCGGCCGCGGATATGCCACCGGCCTGCTCGATGAAGCCAGACGGGCTGGAATGGAGATTGTCGGGATCACGGTCGGGCGGCGCGACGAGAACAATGTGCTGCGGCCGCTCAACGCCGAGGAACTGGCTTCGGCGGAGGCCCAGCTGGGCGGCAGGATCATCAACATCCCTCTCATGGCGGGTTTCGATCTGGATGCGCCCGAAGGCGGCCCAACGCCCACAGATCTCCTGGCAAATATGACGCTTGAGAGCTGGGAACACGACAAGCTCGACTGGGACTATGTCGGACAATGCCGCGACATCGCCACTGCGCGTTTTAAGGAAGCGCTTTCAAAAGTCATGGCCGTTCTCGATGGCATGATCGCCTCTGGCCGCAATGTTTTCTTCGCCCACACAATGGCCGGAGGCATCCCGAAGGCGAAGGTGTTCCTGGTCGTCGCCAATCGAATCTACAAGGGAACCGGAACCCGCCACATGTCGTCGCAGACCCTGCTCGACAGTGATCTGGGAAAACTCATCCTGCAGAATTTTGACGACGTCTCTGCAAATACCTTCCGCCATCTCATTGATTTCAGCGCGGCGATCCGCGAACGTGTGGAGGCTTCGGGCGGACAAGTGCGATACACGGCCTACGGTTACCACGGATCAGCCGTCCTCATTGACGGAAGCTATCGTTGGCAGACCTACACCAATTACACGCAGGGTTATGCCAAGATGCGGCTCGAAGGCATTGCAGAGGAGGCCTGGGCGACAGGCATCAAGACAACTGTCTATAATTGTCCCGAAATCCGCACCAATTCGTCCGATGTGTTCACTGGTATCGAGCTGCCCCTGATACCGCTGCTGCTTGCGTTGAAGAAAGAAAACGGTGGCCAATGGGCAGACGAACAGTGGCAGGCCTGCGAGCAGTTGCTGGCCGATGGCTTAACCATGGAAGACGTTTTCGGCAAGATCGCCGCCATGCAGGCCAGCGAGGTCATGCGTCCGTTTTATGATTTTTCGGCCTGGCCCATGGCAAACAGCCAGGCACAGGCTGATTTGACCATCGGCACGTCCAATGAGATCACCCAGATGCATCGCGACAGAAAGGTGATGATCAGCGACCTCCTGAGCGGCCTCGTTGTGAAGGCAACCGGGCAGCTGATTTTCGGCGAATCGTCCGAACCCTCCGGTCCTGTCCTGTGGCTCAACCACGATATCGTGGCTCGCCGACTGAACGCTTCCCACGTGCATTCGAAGTCTGTCGCGCCGCTTGTCGCGTAGGGAATGGAAGCCTCACACCTTGAGGTGATGTGGAGGCTTCCAGGCATCGCTTGGAAACTCGGTGTTTTGGCCATGGAGCGTTGAATTTTTAGAGCGGCGATGACGGCAAGGCTGAATCGGCCGAATCTGCTGTCGATCTAAAAACGCCTGACGCCAGGATTGGCGAACAGACCTTGGAGAATGACTTTTTGTCGGGTGCGCTCGGCAAGGCGGGAGTGCCATCGGCAACATCAGCCTCCTGGTGTCCGCTTCATGTCAAATCCGGAGGTATGCTGCCGTTCAGGTGTATTCGGCGAAATGAGGAGCATCGGGTCGTTGAACAATGTAACATCAGCAGAGTGGCAGGAATTTGTAACCCGAAGGTCGAAAGAGCTCCCCGACCCGGCCGTGGCTAAGGCTCTATCGAGGTTTCAGCTGGTTCCTGGCGGCCCGCAGACGGAAACCGCAGATGCATATATTCATCGCGGTGATCTGGAGATTGACGGGGATTTCGTCCCGTCTTCATGGATCACTGTGATCGACGGAAACCTGCGTGTCAGCGGCAAGGTTTCAACACGCATCGAAGGCGGCGATGGACATGTTACCCTCGTCGTTTTCGGCGATCTGAACTGCGGCAGCATCGATAATGACTGGGCCAGCATTATCTTCGTCACCGGAGACGCTGTCGTCAGGGAGTGGGTTTTCGCGTCAAGGGAAGACTCGTCAATGGTAATAGGTGGCGATTTCAGGACACCGATTTTTATCGGTGCCGATATTTGGGTATCTGTCGGTGGTTCCGTCGAGATGGAATACGGTTACGGGTACGCAGTCGCTCTCGCGTGGTTTGCTGATGCCTATGGCGCAGCCCAGATACAGCCGACTTATGGTTGGCGCGAGTTGGCCATGAAGCTCGGCCTGGGACAAGGGCGCATTCGCGAGGAGCTTGTGGAATTGCTGGAGGAGCGTTTGCGAACGACAGGAAGCCTGTTGCGCCCAGTATGAACGACGGGGGACACTCTGTCCTTCGTATAGTTTTTGACCCGAACCCCCAGTCACTTCGGACGTGCCGCTTCGACTGTTCTTGCGCGGAAGCACGGCTTGCCCTTCGTCAGCGGCGGGCGGAATGGCAAGCAGGATGGCGTCGCGACAGGCACGCGCCTGACGATAGACGGCGTCACTCGAACCGTAGATACTGTCCCTGAACAGCCTGACAATCCGGTGGCCGCGCCTCGTTAAACTCACGCACCAGCCCGCACCGTGGTGAGTCCCGGCGGCGTCTTCCCGTCTAAGGCCATAGTGATCGGCATCATGCTTCATTGGTCTCGGCGTCGTTCCGGTCGTCACGCTCTGCTCGCGCTATCAGATGTCATAGATGGTATTTTGGCATTTTCTGGTTGCATAATTTATGATGAGTCCTTGGTGTCGCCACAATGTTTGATTGCATTCTGTCGAGAATTTGACAGCTGATTGATTTTCCATCGATCTGAACACCCCGGGGGTTCAATGACCGACCAGCCTGCATCTTCGGACTTTCTCCAGGCGAGCCGCGTTCTCAAGGTCAAGTCCCCGCTGGGCGAAGACCAGCTTCTTCCGGAACGACTTGCGGTTGACGAGGGCGTATCACGGCTCTTCGAAATCCACCTGACCCTGCGGGCCAAGAAGGAAGCGGTCAAGCCCGAGGAGCTGATTGGCCGGCTTGTCGATGTGTCGGTCGAGATCAGCCAGGGCGATGGCGACGGTGGCGGTGTTCGCCGGCCGTTCAATGGTCTGGTGACGGAATTGCACGAAGGTCCGCCGATCACCCGCGGCATGCGCTCCTATGCGCTGACGCTGCGGCCGCAGATGTGGCTTCTGTCACGCCGCTCGGATTGCCGCATCTGGATGGACAAGACGGCGGTCGAGATCGTCGAGACGCTGTTTTCCGAACACGGCATTCCCGCCCCCGATACATCGGGCATCATCTCGCCGCCGCCGGCGCAGCATTACAGTGTGCAGTTTAACGAGACCGATCTGGACTATCTCACCCGGCGTTTCGAAGAGGACGGGCTGTTCTACTGGTTTGCCCATGAGGACGGTTCCCACAAGCTGCATGTGGCCGATAGCGCCAGCGGCTGGCTTGGGCCGTCGCCGGCCGCCCAGGGTGAGGGGACGGTGCGTCTGGCGCAGGGGTCGTCGGATCGCAACCACATTAGCGACTGGGCGCGGCGTTTTTCCTATGTGTCGGGCCAGCGCGCGGGTGCGGACTGGAATTTCGAGACACCGGGCATGGTGCCTGGCACCATGACGCCCTCACTGGTGCAGATGCCGGATGCGACGAAACGCGAGCTTTATGAATATCCGGCCCGCATCAAGACGGTTGAAGAGGCCGAGCGGGCGCAGAAACTCAGAACCCAATCCATCGAGGCCGATCATGACCGGGTATTCGGGTCTTCGACCACGCGCATCCTGGAAGCCGGCCGCCGCTTTACGCCTTACGAGGTTGCGCATCCGGAACATGCCTATGAAGAACATGTGATCATCAGGGCAAGCCACAGTATTGTGGATCTCTCCTATGAGACAAACAGCAACGAGCCGGAATATCGCAATCACTTCGAGGCGATCCCGGCACGCGTGCCGCTGACGCCGCACCGTGCGACGAAGCGGCCGCGCATCGAGGGTACGCAGGTGGCGATCGTCGCCGGTCCTGAAGGCGAGGAAATCCATCCGGATCAATATGGCCGCATCAAGCTGTGGTTCCCGTGGGACCGCAAGGCGAAGAAGGATGGAACCGATACGTGCTGGGTGCGCGTCAGCCAGGCATGGGGCGGCGGGACGTGGGGCGCGCAGGTCATCCCGCGCATCGGCATGGAAGTGATGGTCGCCTTTGTCGATGGCGATCCGGACAAGCCGCTGGTCATCGGCGTGGTCAACAATCCTGCCAATTCCGTTCCTTACGACCTGCCCGCCAACAAGACGCGCATGGTACTGCGTTCCAACAGCCACAAGGGTGATGGCTTCAACGAAATCACCTTCGAGGACGAGGCCGGCAAGGAGAACCAGTTCTTCCACGCCCAGAAGGACCAGACGACGCGGGTTCTGAATGACCGGACCAAGCGTATTGACCGGCACGAGGTTGCCTCGGTCGGCGGCAACCGCGCGGTGGAGGTTTCCGGCAACCAGAAACACGAGATCGGCGGCTCGGTGAACACCGTCGTTGGCGGCACGGGGCCGATGGCGATGATGGCCATGGCGGGCGTGCAGGCGCTCTCCGGACAGACGGCGGGGTTGCTCAGTCAGGCAGCACAGATCGCCGGTGGAGGTGGCCCGGGTGTCGCTGCCTTTGCTACGACACTTGCCTCATCGGCGCTTGGCTTTCTCGGTGCTGGCGGCATGTCGTCGCGGGATGGTGTGGTCTCCGGCCCAAGTCCGCGGGCGGATGCGGGCACGGCGCTTGCAGGATCGGGCACGGGTGTCGGGTCTGATGCCTCCGGTCTCTTTCCGCTGCCGGGCATCATGAACACGATAATCGGTTCGTTTCAGTCCACATCCGTTGGCATCGCAAAAACCGAGCAGGTTGGGGTCAGCAAGGTCACGAATGTCGGCCAGACATCCATGGAGAATGTCGGCAAGGCAAAGAAACTTACTGTCGGAGAGGAGTATGTCATCGAAGTCGGTAAGTCATCTATGACGATGAAGAAGGACGGCACTATCATCATCAAGGGCGTGACGTTTCATTTCGAGGCTGAAGGTTCGTTCCAGCAGATCGGCAAAGTCATAGACCTCAACTGATTAGGCTCCTGGAAAAATGGTCAAGATCACCAACTTCACGCCTTTTGCGAACCTCCGATTCTCAAACCGCAATGCTGCGGGCAAGGAATTCGGTGTGTTCATGGCAAAGACTGCCCTGGATATTGGCATGGATGGCGAATGCCGGTTTTCGAGCGAGCAGGAGCCGTTTGTTTTCACTGACACGTACCATGGCGATCTCAATCTCTCTTCGGTGCGCTACCCGTCCGATTTCGTACCCTATAAACCGCATAGTGAGGTCATCGTTGATGCGACGGCCTACGCTCCGGGCGGAAAGCCAGCAACAGAATGGCCTGTTTCCATCAAGGTATCCGACGATCTGGGCATTTTTGTCCATCATGAATTGCGGGTCACAGGGCCGAGGAAGTGGACCCCGACGTGGCTGAGGGAGTTGAGCGACGGGCAGAAGCGGGACTGGCGGAAGTTTAAACCGCTTTTCCGAGGCTGGGCATTGTCTTCCCCGGGTCCAATCAGGAGCCTGCCGATCCGGTACGAGCACGCCTTCGGAGGTACTATCGACAAGGGTTTTGACGATGACGGCAATCCTGTGCTGGAGGCCTTTCAGCACAATCCGATTGGGTGCGGCTTGATTGACCCGGAGTTCACCGACCACACAAAGCCGGTCCATGCGCCACAAATTTTAAGTAGAGACACAGTGTTGTCGGACGCCCATGGGCAGTACGCTGTTGAAGGTCTAGGCCCGGTTCCGCCTGCATGGCTGCCGCGCCGTCCTTTGGGTGGAACCTATGACGAGCACTGGATCGAGCACATCTGGCCCAACTGGGCGGCAGATTACGATTACCGTTTCCACAATTCGGCGCCTGTCAGCAGTCAGGGTGCCCGTTATCTGGAAGGTGCGGTTCGCATAGAATTGCAGAACCTTTTTCCTGACCGTCCTGATTTCACTATTCGCCTGCCCGACGAACAGCTGGTCGCGATCTCTCGGCGCAATGACGAAAGCGTTGTGGCGCTCAAGATGGTTCTTGATACTGTTTATCTTGAGATCAGTGAGCAGGACCAGAACGACCCGCGGATTTATTGTATCTGGCGCACACCCTACGATATGACGGCGACTGAAGATCTCGCTCTTTTGCGCTGTGGCCCTCAAGATATGCGGCGGATCAATCCGGTTCGGGTGAACCCCGATGAGGTTGCCTGCGATCCTGTGCTTCTTGATCCCGACCGGGATGAAGAGGAGGCCGCCTGATGGCAATTCCGATTTCTGCACGTCGCGACGGCGCGAACATCATGCATTGCACCGGTCCGGATGTCTGCAAGACGCCGATGGGTTCCTCGATGGTACCGGTTCCCTACATGTCCATGGTGGCACTGGGGTCTTCCGTGCGCACGTCACGGACGGTCCGTAATAACGGTAACCAGGATTTTCAGCTGAATTCCCGGGCGCTGGTCGTGACGGGTCATGAGCCGGGCGTCGGAAAGGGCGTTAAGATCAGCGGCTACAAGTCTCATGCGCTGGCCAAGAAGGGTTCAAAAACGGTCTTTTCCGAAGGCTGGGCAGTTGTACGCGATTCCGATCCGGCCTGGATCAACAGGCCGGGACCGGGAGGCATCGAACCCCATCGTACCATCGGCGAAGAAAAGGTGCCAATCCTCCTGGCTGGCAGCGGCGGAACGCCGGGCAACAACCGAGCTCAGAACCGGCAAGTGAGGGCGCTGGGGAAGCAGTACGGATTGACTGACGACCAGCTGGAACAACTTCATGAGATTATTACCAAGCAGAACTATGGATTTCAAGAAATCAAAAAGATTATCATCGACGAGTTCGGCAAATGAGTTTCCAGGACGACATTCAATCTCTAGTCGGGCTTCCGATCTCTGCCTCAAAATACATTATTGGCAGCATATTTCATCTGCTTTTCGCATCCGCCGACGGTGAGGTGAAACTGATCTGCAACGGATGTCAGTGGGCGTTGATCGATGAGAGCGGCGCGATCGTGCTGCAGGACGAGGCTGCCCTCTCAAGTGGAGTGATCGGAAGCCATTTCACAGGTAAGCGACTGAGGGCCGCCGAAGTCTCGCCCGATGCGTTAACGCTACGCTTCGATGACATGGTCTTCCACGCCTTTATGACCGAGGAATACCATCTCGACATCCACGAGGGCGCCGCGCTTGGCTCGCCCGAATGGCGGCAGCTACCAGAGGCGGCGCGCGATAGTTTCGTGATTGTCTCGCGCCTGCGGGAGACGGTGGGCTGGGAGTTTTCCGCCTATTCAAATCTGGCGGGTATCTCTTGGGGCGCGGCCTACCTGGCGGTGCAGGAGGCCTCACATGGCGGGTGATGAAGAGGTCCATCAGCGCAATGGCGGACAGCCGCATGTCGCCCAGACGCCCGCCAATGCCGATGGGCGTGTGGTCGTAGGATCGGGCGCACCTCAACAGGATGCCGAGGCGCTTCGCCAGCAGATGATCGATGACCGCAAGCAGGAACTGCGCGAGATCGATGAGGAACTGAGTGCCCTGAACCGTGAGGTGGGTAGCAACCGTCCAAACGCGGAACAGATCGAATACGGGACCAACCTGCAGGCCGACGCCTATATCGCGGCGACGGAACTCAATGCGCTGGAAAATCACTCCTACGCGGAATCGTTTGAGGATTTCATAGAGACCAATGGCAGCATGCAAGGGTCTCTTGATAACATGACGGGACCGCAGCGCCTTCATATGGCGCGGGGCCAGTCTGATGACTTCCTCGCCCGGGCGTCCGGGTGGGATATAATAGAGGTAGGCCCGCAGGACTTGCTTGGCGGTCCCGGCGGGTGGCTGGGCAGGCGAGGGAGAAAACTCTTCGGCCGTTGGCGAAGGCCGCGTGGCCGATTGGGAGGCAATCGTACTCGCGCACAGGAACGCGTGAGGGGGCGCAGGCGCAAACGACGTGAACGCAAAGAGTGCCGGCTCGCCGGCAATCCGGCTTTTATGCCGACGGGAATTCCAGTCCATTACGATCCCGATTTCTCCATTCCCGGTTTGCTCAAGCTTGCGATCACCAGCACATGGTACGGCGATGTCGAGGCAAGTGGCCCACTCGGCCGCGGCCGACTGAGCGATATCGATGCGACTATAAGCAGGAACGAGGCCAAGGGTTTCACCCTGCTCGACGAAGATGGTTTCGCTGTCAATTTCAAGGCGCCGACGCCTATTCCCGATGGATGGGAAGAGGGCGACACGGTCCGCAATACCAGTCTGATGCAGGGCCATGGCCGCGCACTGATCCTTAAAGAGGATGCACTGGAAACCCATTTCGCCAAAGGCAGGGACGGTATCTGGCGTATCGCGCAAATCAAGGACCGGCGCGGAAATGCACTCCAGTTCGCGCGGGATACCGCCGAAAACCTTCTGTCGATCACGACCCCTGAAGGCCTGAAAATACTGTTTTCTTACGAAGGCAGCTTGCGCATGCTGGCTGAACTTGGAGGTGTTGATGGCAGCCGCAAGACGGTCATGCGCTATCGCTATGATGAGAAGCAGCGGATGGTGCTGGCGGAATGCCCCTATGGCGAACGTCATGAATTTGCTTACGATGACTGGGGCATGCTTTCTGAAGTCATTCGCAACGGCCATTATCATGCGAAGTTCGAGCATGACGAGAAGGGTAGACGCACGCGAACGGTCAGCAACCTGGGTGTATCCGCGACTTTCCAGTATGATGAAGTAAACCGGATCACGACCTACATGCCCGGCTCGGACAGGCACCGCGCCATCCAGTTTCATTATGACGAAAATGGCGCGATCATCCGCGAAGTGAACGCGCTCGGTCATGAGAAACGCTTTGTAACAGACGATGAAGGGCGGATTGCAGCCGAGATCGACGGAGAAGGCAATGAGACCCGTTACGCCTACGACGCGGCCGGAAATGTGAAAAGCATTCGGGACCCGGTCGGTCGTTCGACCTATTACGGTTGGACGTCCGAAGGCGATATGGAGCTCGTCATAGACAATGCTGGAAAAGCATGGGACTTCCATTACGACGATTTTGGCGCACTTAGCCTTGTCAAAAGCCCGGTCGGGCATATTTCAGAAATCCGCAACAATGCGGCCGGACTGCCAACCGGCGTCCTTCGGCATGACGGACTGATTGCGCAGAACGCTTATGACGGCCACAACTGGCTCACCGAAACGCTGGACTTCCGCAATGCGCGCACGCGCTTCGAACGAGACGCCTTTGGGCGCGTCGTCCGGATGACTGAAGCAAACGGCGCTTCGACCACTTACGAATACGAGGACCAGTCGGGGCATAATTTCTTTCGCCCGACGCGTATTATCCGACCGGATGGTGCTGTGTTCAGCAGCTATACCTCAGAGAACGGACGCCTACTGGAAACCGTGGATGGGGAAGGGCGCAGAAGCCGTTACGAATATGACGGACTTGGCAATCTTGTCCTGTCGGTCACCCCCTTGGGCGGGCGCATCGGTTTCCATTACGATGACGAACTCAATCTGATGAAGGTGGTCAACGAAGCGGGACGGGAATGGACCTTCGTTCGTGACGTTGGCGGACGTATTGTTCAGGAAACCGATTTTAGCGGGAGAACGACCGATTACGCGCTCGATAGAGCGGACAGGGTGGTCGAGGCGAAGCAGCCGGATGGCAGAGTCCTCGCCTATGAACGGGACGCGTCGGGAAGCATTGTCAGCCGCTCCGCCTTTTTGCCGGGTGAAACCAAAGCGCTGCAGCGCGAGACATTTGCTTATGACGATGTCGGGAGATTGAATCTCGCCAGCAACGCCCACGTCACGATCTCACTGGAGTATGATGCAGCCGGCCAGCCGATTTCGGAAACGACAAACGGAATCCGCATCGAAAGCGAGTATGATTGTTGTGGCAATCGGGTGAAGCGTCGTATAGGCGATCAGGTGGTCACCTATGATTACGACCCGCTCGGTGCCCTGACCGGCGTATCTCTCGGCGAACGTCCTGTTCTGAATGTCATACGGGATAGATTGGGGCAGCCCGTCCGCCGCACGACGCCGGAAGGCTTCGTTATCGAATTTGTCCATGACCCCCTGGGCCAGCTCGTCCGCCAGACGGCGTCCAGCCGAGTGCAGGCCGGCAGGCAGCGATCGACTCCGCTGCCGGAAATCTGGTCACGGCAGTTCGAATGGGACCGCTCAGCGGCACCGACCATGGTGGCCGATCCACTTTGGGGCACCAGTTGTTATGAAATGGATGGCAACGGACAGGTCACCGTTGCGTGGCACGGGGGCCCGAATCCTGGAGCGCCTGTTCTTGCGACCGTTCCGGCCGATGCCATTGCCGGGATCGGCGGCGACAACCGCGAGGTGGAGCGTTTCGATTACGCGCCGACCCAGGATATTGCTGCGTCGGAAACGGCCCTTCCCGACCACCCGCTCGGTCGCCCTCTTCGACAATGGTCACACGCCACTGGCGGCGAGGTGCTGGAGGCCTTTGGGCCCCACGGCGAGCAGATTCGTTACGAGTATGATGCTGCCGGTCGCGTCTCCGACCGGCATGTGGATCGCAACGGGTTCCGCCGGCAGAGCTTCCATTACCTTTGGGACGGTTTTGATCAGCTGATTGGGGTGGAATGCCCGGATGGGTCGGCTTGGCGGTACTCCTACGATCCGTTCGGGCGCCGAATCGAAAAGCAGCAGGTTCGGGCAGCAAGGCGACAGGGCAGGAATGGCGGCGCCACTCTTTCAGTTCACCGATTCCTTTGGGACGGCGACGTGCTGGCGGTGGAGCATCGGATAGCGGATGCTTCGGAAGACAGGCAGTCTTTCGTTTGGTGGCATTTTGAGCCTGACAGCTTTGTGCCAATGCTCCGGGTCGACATTAACGCTTCCGGCGAGCAACGTATTCTCCACGTCGTAACCGACCATCTTGGTGCGCCGAGAGAGCTGGTGAGGCCATCAGGCGAAGTCGTCTGGTCCTCGTCCTACAGGTTGTGGGGCGGAATTCGGGGTCTTTGGACCGCGGCCAATGACAATCGCGGAGCGGTTTCTGGTGGCGCTGTATCCCGAGGTTTCGGATCGGTTCAGGCCCTGCTTGTCAACGTTGCTGATACTGAGCCGGGAGGCGATGACCAAGCCGGGATAAGCGCGCACACGGCGGTGATCGATGCTGATCTCTGCCCCATCCGGTTCCTGGGGCAATGGGAAGATGCTGAGACTGGCCTCTGTTACAACCGCTTCAGGACATATGATCCGTCAACAGGCCAATATCTGAGCGCCGATCCTACAGGTCTTCTTGGGGGGCTGCGCACCCATGGTTATGTCGAGATACCGACGTGGTGGGCGGATCCACTCGGCCTTTATGGCGTATACGTTTTTCAAATGAAACCTGGCAAACGGTGTTATGTGGGCAAGGGTGAGCCGACGCGCATGGCGGAGTCGATGCGCTATCGAACCGGGTCGAGCACGAGAGAGCAAGGTCGTAACCGATGCCCGCGCCGTCTTTATACCAATACCGATGCAGATGCGGCGGTGGCTGGTATGACCCCGAGAGACTATGGCGCGTTGGTCGAGAACCGACTTTTGTCCCAATCGGGATTTAACGCGGTTGCTGATAGCAACTGGGCCAATGTGAAACTCGACGGGCAATCGGTGTTTAACCGTGCTACACCTGCGCAACGAGCGGCTGCAACTTTGACTGCGACACGAATAAGAACCGCCTTTGGTCGATGCTGATGATCGAAACCGCAGTTTGGTGTTTGGTTTTAGCGATGCATGAATGGAGAAACTAATTGTCTGAGATCGTTTTGGAAATAGATGAAAGAACGATGGAAAACCTGATGACAGGGCCATATATCTTCATCGAGGAGACGCGATCCCCGGCATTCCGGAAGACAGCCTATTTCAACAAGGCTGCCTTCAAGGTTTATTCGAACCTCATCGATGAACATGGTTGCACCGGATTTTCGATCGAGGTTGAAGACATCGCCGAGAACGAACTGCAGGACTATTTCTCTCCCGATTTCAGCAGCATCCGCAAGAAGGATGATATCATTGAAATCGGCATAGTCGGGTCCGGCGCCTTCTCCGAGGATTTCGATCTCGACGTCTTCAAAAGTTTCCCGAACATCAAAAAGATCACTACCCACGGCATTTCTTTCCGGTCCAGACTGCCGGAGCTTTTTCCGAAGCTCGAGACCTGGCTTAATCTCGATTGGAAGAGCAATAAGGTCGAGAACCTTGGCAACGAATGGCCGGATTTGAAAAATCTCGGGCTACACGGGTTCAGCGGATCGCTTGCACTTTTCGAAAAGTCACCGATTAGAAAACTCTTTCTGATCTCATCGACTATCAAGGACATTGACGACATTCTGCGCTTTGAGGATCTTGAAGTCCTGCAACTTGTTTCCAGCAGGATTACGGGCGACGTCTCACGCCTGTCGGAACTTACCAAACTACGATCACTGCGTTTCGAGGGTAAGAACAAGCTTGAGGGCTGGGATAAGCTGGCGAGCAGGTCGCTCGAAAACCTCGATGCGTCGCATTATCCCTGTAAATTTCCGCGCGACAATTTCCCGAAGCTTGAGAACTATGTCATCAACGTGTATCGCGCTCGGGATCCGTTCTATGAAGAAGGCGGAGATTACGACGCCCTCGGCGACGAATTCGCTGCCCTATGACCGTTCTCTGTATCGCGACCGTCGCGCATTGCGGACCGGGTGCCTCAGGACCATGAATACTTCGTTGTCTTTCGTGAAAATGTAAGTCATTGTTTTGCTAGACTTGAAGTCTGTCGAGGCAATTCGAGGGACAATCTACGCCAGGAGACCGGTACTCCATGTAGCTGTATCATCGGCGTAGCTCAGATATCGCGATCTGCTGGCGTTGCCGATATTTCGGATGCAGCTCTGCGGTCGGCAGATCGTCGGCCTTGAACTGCTTACCGGTGGACCATGGGAGCATGTTAAGCACCACACCAAGCCCGGCGATGATCGCAGCAACTACGGGTTTAGCCCCAAATTTGTTCAGCCCAGAAAATTTCAAGCCAGAAAGAAGAGCACCGAGCGGTTTAAAGATCAAAAAAGGGATCAACAGGAACGGCATGGAGACGAGGGCGAGCACCCCCGGGATCGCCGCCTCCAGCATAGGGTCGCCGCCGTATCGGAGGCGCAGACGCGGGTTACGGGCGACTGCAAAAGGAATAAGTTCTTCCATGAAGCGAACGTAGTCGGCGGATTGATCAGTACCTGTCTCTCCCTGCCAATGCAGTGAGGATATCTCCCTCGATGCGAAGAGCATCCGCAAACGCGCACTGTAGACTGGAAATCCAGTGGAGCCGACCCCACTCGTTACGTAAATGTGCAGGAACCGAATAGACGTCCACGGGATGAGGCTCACGGACTGTCCTCGCCGCACCAAAAGGCCTTTGGCGTCGATGGCGTAAGCCGTCGTGACCATCGTGAATCTCGGGGAGCTTTGGTAAGGGATCGCGACTTGCGTGGTAAAGCTGTACGTCGGAGGGGCATCCGTCTGCAATTGAGAACTCCCGCGCGTTCCAAATGAAAAAGGCAAATCTAACCGGCATTATTCGCTAATCAGAACGGCCAGTGGCTGGCGATTACCTGATATCATTGCTGTAGTTAAACCCAGGTGATATCCAGCGATGCGCCTACGTGGCAACTCCGGTCGGGTGGAACGTCCAAGGGGCGATTGTTCGGATTGCGACCCCGGAAGTCAAATTCCTGCGTGCAATTAAATCCTTTATAGGTTGATTGATCCCGAGGATATTCCAGGAGGTAACTGTGTTTCGCTGGGCTCATCGATTTCTGGCGGTTTTGGGAGTTGCCGTCGGTTCAGCCATTGCGGCGGACGGTGACGCGGTGCGAGCTTTCCACGATGCCGTTCACGTGGGCAAAGTGGAAACGGTCCGGACGATGCTCGCGGCCGATCCTGGGCTTGCCGTTTCCAGGGACCAATATGGTTTCCAGCCAATACACCTGCTCGACATGTATCCCGATGAGGGGGTGCTCGATCTCCTGCTTGCAAATGGAGCAGACATTAATGCCGTGAACGACGAGGGCGTCACCATCCTCCACATCGTCACCGATCCGGATGCCGTCCTGCTCCTTGTGGAACGAGGCGCAAATGTCGAGGCTCGCGACAAAAGAGGATGGACTCCTTTGATCATGCAGGCAAACAACCGGCAGAATGGTCCGGGTGTCGTCGCCGCTCTTCTTGCACACGGCGGTGATCCGAATGCAGAAGGACATGATGGCGAAACCGCTCTTTCCTTCGCAAAGGAAACGGGTGAGGAATCGTTTATCGAGGTCCTCACCGCTAACGGTGCAACGAAGTGACGACCGTTTCAGCTTCGATGCGCCAGGCTCCGAGGGAATAATGACGATCAAAATTATAACGGCTACCGAGGCGAAGAAATCTAAGCTATGGGAAATGCTTTCTGACTATCTGAAAGAGTTAAGTCAGTACGGTGATGTTGACCTCGAATATCCTTTTTTTGATTGTTACTGGCCGACGATGACCGTTGGCCCCACCTAATAGTCAAGGGCGAAAGCACTGTCGGGTTTGCTCTGATAAACACTAGGTCGCCCTCGGGAAAAGGTACTGATTTCGCAATCGCTGAATTTTATGTGCTGCCAGAGTTCCGTAACGCTGGGGTCGGAAGACAAGCATTCTGCCACCTCCTTCACAATCGATCTGGTATCTGGGAGCTTGGTGTCTGAATTAGCCCCCGAAAGGCCCGGACATGCTCCCCCACTTAGCTAAGTGGGTAGGAGTAATGTTGGTAATATGACTAGCAGCAATTTTAAGATGGAAAGGATCGAATTAGGAAACGATTTGATCCACCGATTCTCATACAGCGCATAGCTGTTGACCCGTTTCGGGTTTGAAGTCGCCGCGACCACTTCTCGCCAATTGCGGACATTGCGGTTGCGGCAAAACTCCTTACTCTGCGATCCTTGTGGAATGTCGAAAGAGAATGGAACATGACCGCATTCGCTGATTTGCTCTCCATCCAGCGCGCCTGCAATACTTTGAACCTCGACACCGCGTTGTCGCGTGCGCTTGTCAACACGGCCCGTCCGACAATCTGGCTCCGCCACGGTGATCCAGTGGACGACGCCGCGCTCACCGCGGGGGTAAGTAAAGTAGGAGGCGAGCCTGATCTCCCGCCGCGAATCGCCTGGCCGACCCGCCCTGCATTGGCCGACCCCAATGGCACGGCGAAGAGGCTCCGCGCGATGCTCACGAACCGCCCGGGCGGCGACGATGTGGCGCAGTGCGTAGAATTCGTCATTGAGCATCTGGCGCACGAGACACCGATGGCCTTTCTCGCACAGATGAATCTTTCGGTCATGGCGAACGAACCCGGCTTCGATCCTTCGCTGCCGGATCGCGGTATGTTGTGGGCGTTCAATGATCCTTTTGCCGACTGGTATGGTATGCAATCGCCCAGCGGGGGAATTTCTCTTGTGTGGAGTGACGCCGGTGGATTGGAACGACGCACGACACCGCAGGTAGTGCGCGAGGCCTGGCAAAATGGGGTGAGCGATTATGGCTCCCGGATGTCCGAGCCTTGGGAGGCGGATGTCAAGGCCGAGCCGCTTACTCCCGTCTCTGGCTGGTCAATCACTCCGCGTCTCAGCCGGCACGCCTATATCGATCTTGCAGATGAGCGCTTCGAGATGAAGGAGGGCGGCGGTGATCAGCTTGGAGGATGGGAGGAACCGATTCAACAAAAAATGCATGGCGAAGTGGAATTGATCTCCACTGGTGAAGCAGGCAGCGAACAGGCTTACGCAGAGAGCGTCCTTTCCGCTGGCGAGCGTTGGCGGCATGTGCTGACGATCAACGCAGAGACCTATCTCTGGCGATTGATGCCGACGTGGGGCGATGGCGCAATGTTCATGTTCGTAGACGAGGAAGAACTCGAGGCTCGCCGCTTCGACAAAGCGGTGGGAACCTCTCAGTTCACCTAAGAACGCCCGGTCTCCTCAAACGCGCGACTTTAACACGTCAGACTGGAGCGGCTTGGCAATACATGTCCGGCACTTTTGACTCTTGTTAGGGGGAGGCATGATCCTAGCAAACACCATCTGTAACGGCGTACTGACTGGTTAGCGCCGATAGTGTTGAAAAACTCGTCGTTGTCGTCGCGGACTTAATGCTGCTATTTCTTCGCTACACCGAGGGAATGATATGTCACCACAGCGCCTCAATGATAGGTATAGCACCTACGTTTTGCAGCCAGACCGAGAGATGAGCGATGCCGAATTGGTCGCTCTCATGTCTAAGCACGGCGTACGCGGTTCTGTTTTTCAGATTTTGAGGCATATACCGGAACAAGGTGAAGACCTTTATACGGTGCTGGTGGACGACAGTTTGGTTGTTGAATTCGAAGTTCCACGAACGACGAAGATGACAGTCGTTTCCCAATTCTCCAGCTTTTCGCTTGCTACGTATCGACATGAACTGGGTCAAGGGAAGAGCCGCATCCGCCTCGACCAAGCAACGGCAAATGCACGCAAGCTTTTAAGTGCGTGAATAAATGATCTCGCTTGTCCACAATGTGGAAACTCTTTGTTGCTGCAAGATTCTCGCCGTGATTCAATCGCCGTATTGATTTGCGGAGAATTGAGCGATGATGGGATGTCAGGCAGCTCCGGCGAAGCTCTTTTATGACTTCTGCATTGATGATCACGTCCCCACCGAGCACCTGTTGCGCGGAATAAACCGACATCTCGAACTCGATAGCGTTCGAGAGCAATTGAAGCCTTTCTACAGCAGCACTGGCCGTCCCTCGGTCGATCCCGAATTGATGATGCGGATGCTGATTGTCGGTTACGCAATGGGGATTCGGTCGGAGCGGCGGCTGTGTGAAGAGGTCCATCTCAACCTCGCCTATCGCTGGTTCTGCCGCCTCGGACTGAACGGCAAGGTGCCTGATCACTCCAGCTTCTCGAAGAATCGCCATGGCCGGTTCCGGCAGAGCGATATCCTGCGACATATGTTTGAAACGGTAGTGGAGCGATGCCTCGCGCAAGGATTGGTGGGCGGGGAAGGATTTGCCGTCGATGCCAGCCTTATTGCAGCGGATGCCAACAAGCAGCGTTCGGTACTAGGAGCTGAGTGGGAAGCAAAGGAAGACGCTGGCCGCTCGGTACAAGAGTATCTGGCTGTTCTCGACGATGCCGCTTTCGGCGCTGCATCGCCAGTGACGCCGAAGTTCGTCTCCCCGTCTGATCCTGCCGCCCAATGGACCGGAGCTCACAAAGGCCATGCCTTCTTCGCCTACGCCACCAATTATCTGATAGACACCGATCATGGTGTCATTGTCGATGTTGAGGCGACGCGTGCGATCCGCCAGGCCGAAGTCGGGGCATCCCGCACGATGCTCGAAAGGACCGAGAATCGCTTTGGCTTGAGGCCGGACTATGTGGCTGCTAACAGTGCTTACGGTTCCGCCGACAACTTTGCATGGCTGGTCAAGGAGAGGAAGATCGCGCCGCACATTCCGGTCTTTGACAAGTCGAACCGGACAGACGGCACCTTCTCACGTTCGGACTTCACCTGGGAAGCCGAGAACGAGCGATACATTTGTCCGGCCGGGAACGAACTGAAGCAGTTCCACCGCACTTACGATACGCCAAGATTGGGGATTACGGCCGAAGGAACACGGATTTATCGTGCCAGCAAAAAGGACTGTAATGTCTGTGACCTGAAGCAGCGTTGTTGCCCTAACACGCCTATGCGCAAGGTGCCGCGCGATCTCAATGAGGATGCGCGCGATGTTGCCAGAGCGATTGCGACCACACCAGAATATGAACTGTCGCGTCATCGCCGGAAGAAAGTCGAAATGCTCTTCGCGCATCTCAAACGCATTCTAAGGATGGCGCGTCTTCGACTTCGGGGACCGTGTGGTGCGCGAGACGAATTCCTGCTTGCGGCAACGGTACAGAACCTGAGGAGACTGGCCAAACTCAGGCCTCAGATACCGCCATGTGGTCCCATTGCCGCCTGAGGACGGCATCGACCAGCACCCTGCGCCGAGGCGCGGGGCACAAAAGCATTGGTACACCGCCCGGAAAAATAAAAAGGGCGGATGAGAAGCAAATCCAGAGAGTTTTTCAACGGAATCCGCCGGATGCGGCCATTGGTCGCAAAGCGTCACTCGCCAACGCTGAGGATCTAATTTCTCCAAATTAAAGAATAGGCGACAAGGGTGGCAGGATTTGATAAAATACAAGTTAGCCGGTTGCGGTTTGACGCGCGGATAACAGGGTCACCGGGCGTTCCTATACTACCAGCCGGATCATGGCGCAGGAGGAGAAGTGCTATGACGGCGTTCCATGTCATGGCCGGTGCGCGTGGCGAATTTGCGCGCCCGGAGGTCCGTAAGATTGGTATCGCGGATATTGTCGATGCATTGCGGTTGGGACTTGCTGACTTCAAAGAGAAGCCGTCCCACTATGTCTTTCTCTGTCTTATGTATCCGATCGCGGGTGTTTTTCTGGTCATGTGGAGTTCCGGCGCTAATCTGTTGCCGCTGATTTATCCCTTGATGTCAGGTTTCGCGCTGATTGGTCCGCTCGCGGCCATCGGTCTTTATGAAATCAGTCGACGGCGCGAGCAGGGAATGGATAGCTCATGGCGTTATGCGCTGGAGGTTCGTCACTCCCCGGCGATGCCGTCGATCATCGCTGTCGGCCTTATGTTGTTTGCGCTTTTCATCGTCTGGCTGATTGTTGCGCAAAGCCTCTATACCTCGACTTTCGACGCAACCGGTCCGATCTCGCTCTCGACGTTTCTGTCGGACGTCCTGACGACCCCGCAGGGTCTCTCCCTCATCATCTGGGGGAACCTCGCTGGTTTCGTTTTCGCCGTCATTGTGCTGGCGACGACGGTGGTGGCGTTCCCGTTGCTCTTGGATCGTGATGTCGGCGCGGTCGCGGCCGTGGATGCGAGCATACGCGCCACACTTGCCAATCCCGTACCGGTTGCACTTTGGGGATTGATTGTCGCGGCATTGCTCGTCGTCGGCACCATTCCTGTCTTCGTCGGCCTTGCGGTCATCATGCCGGTGCTCGGACATGCGACCTGGCATCTGTACCGAAAGCTGATCGTTCCTGTTTATCCAAGCCGTATGCCCTGAATTCATAAAGGAAATCTGCCTGTAGATCATCGTCCCTGCTGTCGCGGCCTGCCTGGTGGCAGCTGTTCCGGCCGGGATGGCGATGGAGAGCGCGAGGGAGCCATGTCGTATCGTTTTCTTCCGATCTGTCTGCTTTTTGCCATTACCCTTCCGCTTGACGCGCGCGCCCAGGGAGGCGACCCGGCCGCAGGGGCCATCGTTTTCAAAAAATGCGCCATCTGCCATATAGCCGAAACCGACCAGAACAAGGTCGGCCCATCGCTGAACGGTCTGTTTGGCAGAACGGCCGGCACACATCCGAACTTCGTCTATTCCCCGGCGATGCAGGAGGCAGGCAAGGCCGGCCTGATATGGAACGAGACGTCGCTTCGCGATTATCTGCCTGACCCCAAAGCGAAGGTGAAAGGGACGAAAATGGCCTTTGCCGGGCTGAAAGACGATACCGATATCACCAATCTCATCGCCTATCTGAAGCAATACTCCAAATAGCAAATTGGAGCGTGGAAATAGTCGTGGCCGGGTCCGGGAGGAGGCAATGGCTGTCGTCGTGGTTCTTGTTCTGCTGGTGGTGGGATCGATCGCGTTCCATCTGCTCAGCCCGTGGTGGTGGACGCCGATCGCTTCGAACTGGAGCTACATCGACAATACGATCACCATCACCAGAGCTGGCTCGGGAAATTTGAACAGCGGGGATAAGTGGAATTTCTGCCTGACTTCGGCTTAGATGCCGTGAACAGGAGATACCATGACGAGACGACCGCGCCGGAACCACAGCCCGGCTTTCAAGGCAAAGGTGGCGCTTGCCGCTATTCGAGGCGAACAGACGCTGGTGGAGTTGTCCCAGCAGTTTGACGTGCACGCCAACCAGATCAAACAGTGGAAAGACCAGCTCCTTGAGGGGGCGACAGGCGTTTTCGGTGATGAAGCGAAGGCGGAACCGGCGGGTCCAACCGTCGATGTCAAAACACTGCACGCCAAGATCGGCGAACTGACACTGGAGAACGATTTTTTATCCGGTGCGCTCGGCAAGGCGGGATTGCTGGGCGGAAAGAAATGATCGACCGCCAGCATAAGCTATCCGTCGTGCGCCAAGCGAAGCTTCTCGGCTTCAGCCGTGGCAGTGTCTATTATCTGCCTCGTCCGGTGTCTGAGGGCGATCTGGCTCTGATGCGCCGGATCGACGAACTGCATATTGACTACCCCTTTGCCGGAAGTCGGATGTTGCAAGGGCTACTGAGGGGAGAAGGGCTGGAGGCTGGGCGGCGGCACGTCGCCACGCTGATGAAGAAGATGGGCATCGAGGCGATCTACCGTCGCCCGAACACGTCGAAACCGGCACCTGGGCACAAAATCTATCCCTACCTCCTGCGCAAGCTGGCGGTTACAAGGCCCAACCAGGTCTGGGCGATGGACCTGACCTATGTTCCGATGGCTCGCGGATTCGTCTATCTCTGCGCCGTTGTGGACTGGTTCAGTCGGAGGGTTCTGTCGTGGCGGCTGTCGATCACGATGGAGGCAGCCTTCTGCATCGAAGCAGTCGAGGAAGCGCTGGCCCGTTATGGCAGACCCGACATATTCAATACGGACCAGGGATCGCAGTTCACCTCGGTGGACTTCACGGCGGTGCTGAAGAAGGCGGAAATCGCCATCTCAATGGATGGCAAGGGTGCGTGGCGGGACAACGTGTTCGTCGAGCGGCTCTGGCGTTCGATCAAATACGAGGAAGTCTACCTCCATGCCTATAAAACAGTGTCCGAGGCCCGCGCTGGCATCGGCCGCTATCTGACCTTTTACAATAGCCGACGCCCACATTCATCCCTTGACCGGCAGACGCCGGATCAGGCCTACTTCAACGCGCTGGCACCAATGATGGTGGCAGCATAATCGAGGCGGAAATCCACTTAACAAAAAGCCCGAAACTGTTCAGACAAACCGAGCCACCTCTACCTTCTGGATCACCGGTTTTGTGTTCGCAGCCGTCGTGTTGTTCATAGCCTATTGCGTTCTCCGCTTCCGGCACCGGGCCGGAAATCAGGCGGCGTACCAGCCCGAAAACAAGCGGCTGGAATGGTGGCTGGCGGGGGGAACCGGCATCGGGGTGGCCGCAATGCTGCTGCCGGGCCTCTTCGTCTGGAAACAGTTCGTCACGGTCCCTGATGGCGCCGCCGAGGTCGAAGTCTTTGCCCAGCAATGGCAATGGAGTTTCCGGCTGCCCGGAGCGGACGGACGGCTGGGGCGGGTAAACACGCGCGATGTCACAGCCGACAATCCGCTCGGCCTCAACAGGCAGGATCCCGCCGGAATGGACGATGTCATCGTTGAAGGCGGCGAGTTGCATTTGCCCGCCGACAGGCCGGTCAAGATGCTGCTGCGTTCGATCGACGTCGTGCATGATTTCTACGTGCCGGAATTCCGGGCCAAGATGGACATGATCCCCGGTACGGTCACCTATTACTGGTTTACGCCGACACGGACGGGAACCTTCGAGGTTCTCTGCGCGGAACTGTGCGGCGTCGGCCATCCGCAGATGCGCGGCACCGTCGTCGTCGATAGCGAGACCGATTATCAGGCCTGGCTGCAACAGCAGCCGACCTTCGCAAAATCGGTGGCGTCGGCGGAGTGATCGGCGGTGAGGTCGACGTCACCGGAGGAAACAGGGAGGATGCATGGTCGAGATTGGATCCGGCGCGGGAGAGGTCATCCAACCCGCTGAAGTCGAGGATGTGGAGCTTTGTCATCCGAGAAGCTGGTGGACGAAATATGTCTTCAGCCAGGATGCCAAGATCATCGCCATTCAGTATTTCCTGACCGCCGTATCGATCGGCATGGTGGCGCTGGTGCTGTCCTGGCTGATGCGCCTGCAACTCGGCTTTCCCGGTTACTTCTCCTTCATCGACGCCGAACATTATTATCAGTTCATCACCATGCACGGCATGATCATGGTGATCTACCTTCTGACGGCGCTGTTCCTTGGCGGTTTCGGCAACTATCTCATCCCGCTGATGCTCGGGGCCCGCGATATGGTGTTCCCCTATGCGAACATGTTGAGCTACTGGCTCTATTTCTGCGCGGTCCTCGTGCTGGTCGCCGGCTTCTTTGCGCCGGGCGGGCCGACAGGCGCGGGCTGGACGCTCTATCCGCCGCAGGCTCTGCTGTCGGGAACGCCAGGCGGGCGCGACTGGGGTATCATCCTGATGCTGTCTTCGCTGATCCTGTTCATCATCGGCTTCACGCTCGGCGGGCTGAATTATGTCGTCACCGTGCTGCAGGGGCGCACGCGCGGCATGACGCTGATGCGCATGCCTCTGACGATATGGGGCATATTCACGGCAACCGTCATGGCGCTGCTCGCCTTTCCGGCGCTCTTCGTTGCCGCCGTCATGATGTTGTTCGACCGGCTGCTCGGCACGAGTTTCTTCATGCCCGCCATCGTCGAGATGGGCGAACAGTCAAAGCAGGGGGGCGGCAGTCCCATCCTGTTCCAGCATCTGTTCTGGTTCTTCGGCCATCCGGAAGTCTATATCGTCGCACTTCCCGCCTTCGGCATAGTTTCGGACCTGATCAGCACCCATGCCCGCAAGAACATCTTCGGTTACCGGATGATGGTCTGGGCGATCGTTATCATCGCGGCGCTCAGCTTCGTCGTCTGGGCGCATCATATGTATGTCAGCGGCATGAACCCGAATTTCGGGTTCTTTTTCGCCACCACGACGCTGATCATCGCCGTGCCGACGGCGATCAAGGTCTATAATTGGGTGCTGACGCTCTGGCGCGGCGATATCCATTTGAATTTGCCGATGCTGTTTGCGCTCGCCTTCATCGTCACATTCCTCAATGGCGGATTGACGGGTCTCTTCCTCGGCAATGTCGTCGTTGATGTGCCGCTTTCCGATACGATGTTCGTCGTCGCCCATTTCCATATGGTCATGGGGGTTGCACCCATCATGGTGATCTTCGGCGCGATCCACCATTGGTATCCGAAAGTCACCGGTCGCATGCTCAATGCGGCGATGGGGCATATCCACTTCTGGATTACCTTTCTCGGCGCCTATGCCATCTTTTTCCCGATGCATTATCTCGGCCTGATGGGCGTGCCGCGCCGTTATTACGAACTGGGCGAAACCGCATTCATTCCACCATCGGCACATACGCTGAACATGTTCATCACCGTCGCGGCGCTGATCGTCGGTGCGGCGCAGCTGCTGTTCCTGTTCAATCTCGCCTGGAGCCTTCGCTGGGGCAAACCGGCGGGCGGTAATCCGTGGCGGGCAACGACACTGGAATGGCAGACGCCGCAAACGCCGCCGGTTCACGGAAACTGGGGCAGGGAACTGCCGGTCGTCTATCGCTGGCCCTATGATTACAGCGTGCCCGGAGCGGCGCAGGATTTCCTGCCGCAAAACCAGCCGGCTCCGGCCGGGCCGTCCGAGAGGGCGTTGTCATGAGCGCCATTCTCATTTTCATGGCTGGTATCGCCGGTATCATCGGCTGGTGGATGGCAAGCCAGCGGCTCACCTCGAAGCCCTGGCTGGAACAGGGTCTGGCAGGCGATGCGCCGGGGATGCGGGGATCATCGGAAACAATCGCGAAACTCGGGCTCGGAATTTTTCTTGCCGTCGTCGGCGCATTGTTCACATTGCTCATCAGCGCCTATCTCGGTCGCATGAGCGGCGCCGACTGGTGGGGTATTCCCATGCCTCGGCTGTTATGGGTGAACACTGCGGCCCTTGCCGCCAGCAGCGTCGCGCTGCAATGGGCGAAAACCGAAGCCCAGAGGGACCGCCGCGACATGCTGAACACGGCGCTTGCGGCGGCTTTCGTCATGGCTGTCCTCTTCGTTGCCGGGCAGGTTCTGGCGTGGAGGCAGCTGGCGTCTGCGGGTTATGTGCTGGCGGATAACCCCTCGAACAGCTTTTTCTACATGATATCAGGATTGCATGGCCTGCATATATTGGGCGGGCTTCTCGTGCTTGGACGCACCACAATCCGCGCCCGGATCGGCCCTGTAGTGAGAATTCGTCTGAGCGTGGGTCTCTGCGCCATCTATTGGCACTTCATGTTTGTCGTCTGGCTCGTCCTTTTTGCGCTGTTTGCCGGCTGGGCCAACAGTTTCGTCGATCTCTGCCGTCAACTGGTCAGCTGAGGAGGTTCGATGATGACCACATCCATGGAAAGACCGGCACATGATCCCCACCGCCAGGTGACGGGACTGCGCGGCGTTGCCGCCGATCTCTCATCGGACCAGCGGGCGTTCAAAAACGTCTCGTGGGGCAAGGCGATGATGTGGATATTCCTCCTGAGCGACACCTTCATTTTCGGCTGTTTTCTCGTGGCCTATATGACGGCGCGGATGTCGACCACCGTGGCCTGGCCCAATCCGAGCGAGGTTTTCGCCCTGACGATCGCGGGCAAGGACGTACCGCTGATCCTGATCGCCATCATGACCTTCGTTCTCATCAGCAGCAGCGGCACGATGGCCATGGCCGTCAATTTCGGATGTCGCCGCGATCGCTGCAAAACCGCCGCGCTGATGGTTGCGACGGCGGCGCTGGGCGCGACATTCGTGGCAATGCAGGTATTCGAATGGACCAAACTGATCCGGGAAGGGGTTCGCCCGTGGGAAAACCCGTTCGGTGCCGCGCAATTCGGCTCGTCGTTCTTCATGATCACGGGCTTTCACGGCACCCACGTCTCGATCGGCGTGCTGTTCCTTCTCATCATGGCGCGCAAGGTATGGCGGGGGGACTTCGATCAGGAAAGGCGAGGATTTTTCACCAGCCGCAAGGGCCAATACGAGATCGTCGAGATAACCGGGCTTTACTGGCACTTCGTGGATCTGGTCTGGGTATTCATTTTTGCATTCTTCTATCTGTGGTGAGGCTTCTATCCGCGTGAGGATGAGATCATGGGACAAGAGCAGGCGCATTCGGGACAACAGCATTCGATAAGACTTTATCTGGTGGTCTGGGGGCTGCTTTTTGTCCTCAGCAGCTTCTCTTACCTCATCGACTACCTTGGCATCCAGAGTTATGCCAGATGGGCTCTGATCCTTCTGTTCATGGCCCTGAAGGCGGGGCTGATAGTTGCGGTTTTCATGCACATGGCGTGGGAAAGGCTGGCCTTGATTTACGCCATCCTCCTTCCTCCGGTCATCGTGCTTGTCTTTACCGCTTTGATGGTCTCGGAATCCCAGTACACGGTGTTTAACCGACTGGCGTTCTTGGGCGGCGGCCCGTAGGATCAGGCTGTTTCCTCTGGTACGCCGTTTTCATTGTCGGCCAATGGCCTGATGCGCAAGAAAGCGTTGCCTGTCCGCCAAACGGGCGTGTCGCAAATTTTCTCGGTTAACCGCGTGTTGACGATCACAGGAGAAATTCTCGCTCCCTGTGTTGTGGAGCGTGCAAATGATTCTGAACGCCATTGCCGAGAAGCTGAAGCGCCAGTCGAAGGATGATTTCAAAGGGCGGCACTTCGAGGCATGGCTGATCATTCAGGCGGTGACCTGGTATCTGCGCTATCCGCTCAGCTACCGCGACCTTGAGGAGATGTTTCGGGAGCGCGGTTTCGAAGTGGACCACAGCACGATCAACCGTTGGGTCCTTGCCTATGCGCCTGTCATCGAGAAGCGGCTGCGGCAGTTTCGGCGCCCGCATTGTGGTTCGGTCCGTATCGACGAGACCTACGTCAAAATTCGTGGCAGGTGGCGCTATCTATACCGCGCCGTCGACAAGCACTAAACCCCATCGACTTCCTGCTCGCCGCAAAGCGCGACCTTAATGCCGCAAAGCGCTTCTTCCGCAAGATGCTCAAGGACGAGCCGCTTCTCTCGCCGGAAAAGATCGGCACCGACGGCGCCAATACTTTCCCTTCAACGATCAAGGCGGCCATCGACGATGGGCTGTTGCATCCGAAACCGGTCCACTATGTAACCAAGCATCTCCAGCAAGGCATCGAGAGCGACCATTTCCGCGTGAAGAAGAACATGCCGAAGATCGGCGGCTTCCGATCTTTCAGTACGGCGCGTCGAACGATTGCGGGTTTCGAAGCGATGCTCTGGCTGAAGAAGGGTTTTGGCTTTTCCGGCGACTGGACCGTCAACGATCAGAACGACCTGCTTGCGCGCCTCTTCGGACTTCAAAAAGTTAACAAAGCGTGAAGAGCAGCCGTTCACAGGAAAGTTACATCCTACCGAATGGTTTGCGACAAGTCCGGATTGATCCCAAAATCCAATCTGTTTTGCAGTTCAAATTGCGGAATCATGTAGAGATGAGCAGTTAGTTTGTACCGGGTAACCATTCTGGCATACCTACTCGTTCCTTGGTCCCAGGTCGATCGAACTGCCAGAATGGCGACCGCAACCATGTCACGAACCGCTTTGACGGCAGGGTGTAGCGCACGTCCTGTCTAACCAGACATCTTTGGATGTGCTCTATCTTTTTGTGTTTCATTGCAGCCGGTAATATTCCCTTCCGCAACGCCCAACACCATTCAACCGTGGTATTTTAGCGGCGGCCTTCGACGGCGGAACGGATATGCGAGCGGCTGACGCCGATGTCGGAAAGGCTTCTGTCATCAAGCGCGCTCAGTTCGGCCATGGCGCGGCGGTTGCGAAAGTAGTTACGAACGGTGTCTTGAAGTTTCATTTTCATAAGTTCCTTCGATGGTGTTGCATAAAATATGCCCATACGGATGCGAAAAATACAGGCATTTGCCTGCATGGAAGACATGCAAAAATCGACACACGGCGTCTGGATAGGGGGGAAACAACTGCCGGCATAAGGAAACGCTATAGCGGCAGAAAGGACTTGTGTTGGCAAAATATCCGGCGATGAACCTACTCTGCCTGGAGGATTAGCATGACGTTAATCGACAAGAACCGCAAAAGCGGCAAAAGCTCGCCCGGCCAAAGCCGGAACAGATAAATCCGAAAAGGAGTGGGAACATGAAAAACGGCATTACTCGCAGACTTCTACTGGTTTCCGCAGCGGTCGCTCCGATCCTGAGCCTGTCGCCGGCGCTCTCCGCCTCCGTTTATGCGGCAGAGACGATAAGGCTTGGCCTCGTCGCGCCGATGAGCGGCCCGAATGCGCGCTACGGCGCTTTCTCCATGCATGGCGCGGAACTCGCGGTGAAGGACATCAATGCCACCGGCGGCATCAACGGCCAGCAGATCGAACTCTTCAACGCCGACAGCCAGGGCACGCCGGTCGAGGGTGTTTCCGCAACCCGTCGCCTGATCGATCAGGACGAAGTGGATTTCGTCATCGGCGATGTCTCGAGCTCGGTCACGCTCGCCATGCAGCCTGTCGCTGAAGATGCGGAGGTTCTGCTTCTGAACGCCGCTTCTTCCAACCCGAAAATTACCTATCAGGCGGGTGTCGGCGGTTTCAAATGGACGTTCCGCAACTATCCGACTGATGAGAACCGCGCGCTCGTGGTGGCGAAATATGCAGCCGAACAGCGTGGTTTCACCAAGTTCGCGGTACTGTCGGTCGATAGCGATTACGGCCGTTCCGCCATCATTTTCACCAAAAAATACCTGCCTGATTTCAAGGGCGAGATCCTCAGCGAAGACTACTACAAGGAAGGCGAGGTCGACTTCCGCAGCGTGCTGGCGAAGATCCGCGACAACGGCGCGCAGGCGATCATCATGTATGGTCTCGCCGACACGACGCCCATTGTCGCCCGCCAGATGCTGGAACTCGGACTTGCCGGCAAGGTCGTGCTGATCGGCAACGGTGAATTCAACACCGAAAAGACGATCAAATCCGCGCCGAAGGCCATGGAAGGCGCAGTTGAAGCCGCCGCCTGGCTGCCGCAGTTCGATAGTCCGGAGAGCAAGGCCTTTGTCGAGAAGTTCACCGCCACCTACAAGGAAGCACCGAACAATCACGCCTATGTGCATTGGGATACCGTGAACCTGCTCGCCCAGGCGATCAAGGAAGCCGGAAGCGCCGACCGCAATGCGGTGCGCGAGGCTCTCTCCAAGATCAAGTACAAGAGCCCGGTCGGCGAGGTCACCTTCGACGATCACAACCAGGCGCGCCTTCCGATGATCCTTCTCCAGATCGAGAACGGCAAGCCAAGTATCAAGGGCGCCTATACGGCGGAAATCCAGTACCCTGCGAAATAACGGACCGGAAGGGGTACAGCCATGTTCTCGACAATTCTCGAGCAAGTCGTAAACGGCATCGTCACCGGTTCCGTCTATGCCATCGTCGCCGTCGGCATGACCATGATTTTCGGGGTGCTGAGAGCCATCAACTTCGCTCATGGCGAATATTACATGCTCGGAACCTTCGGGGCGTGGTTCGCCATCGATTATCTCGGCCTTTCCTATGAGGCTTCGATCATCGTCGGCGTTCTCTCCACTGTGGTGGTGGCCTATGTGGTCGGCCAGCTGGTGATGCGCAGAATGGTGGGGGCGCCGGCGGAGTCCGGCGTTCTCGCCACCCTCGGCATCGCGCTGATCCTGCAGAACACGATCATTTTCGTCTTCGGCGGCGGCTACAAGTTTTTCGCCGGCGGTTATATCGAGCCGATTTCCATCCTCGGCTTCACGCTGGCGCAGCAGCGCGTGCTCATTCTGGTCGTGTGTCTGATCGTCTTCGTCGGTCTGGAACTGATGGTCACCTATAGCCGTCTCGGCATGGCGATGCGGGCGGTCTCGCAGAATGTCGAATGCTGCGGCGTGGTCGGCATCGATGTCTCGCAGGTCGTGTTGCGCACCTTCATCCTGGGCGCCGCGCTCGCCGCGCTTTCGGGCGTGCTGACAGCTCCGGTCAATGTCAGCGTCTATGGCGGTATGGGGGAGCTCATCACCTTCAAGACCCTGCCGATCATCATCATGGGCGGTCTTGGAAACGTGCGCGGCACCTTCTTTGCGGCCATGATCCTCGGCATCGCCGAAAGCCTCGTCGCCACCTATGTCGGGCTGCAATTCCGCGACACGGTGGGATTCGCAACGCTGATCCTGATGCTGATGTGGCGTCCGCACGGCCTGTTTTCGACGCAGGCGCGCTTTTAAAGCATGTCTCCCAAAAGTGTGCAGCGGTTTTGGGACAAAGACATGCGTAAAAACAAAAAAATTAAAGCGCGTCGCATGAGTTCAATTAAACGCGACGCGCTTTAAAAGCCGCGCCCGCCGAATTTACTCGAATTTGAGGACTAGACATGTCTCTCACAGACACCGTTCCCCAGGCACGCCGCCGCGATCTGCGTATTCCGCTCGCCGCCGTCCTGATCGTCGTAGCACTTGCCGCTCCCTTTATCGGCACGCGTTACGTTACCCACTCGCTGATCATCGCGCTCATCTTCATGCTGCCGGCGCATGGCCTCAATCTGCTCGTCGGTTACACTGGTTTGCTGTCGCTGGCGCAGGCGGCATTCTTCGGCATTGGCGCCTATACAGCCGGCCTGCTGGCGGTTCACTACGAAACGCCGTTTTACGTGAACCTCATTGCCGCCGGCCTTGTCTCGGGCGCACTTGCCCTGCCGCTCGGCATTCCGGCTTTGCGGCTTCGCTCGACGTCCTTCGTCATGTGTACGCTAGGTTTCGTCATCATCGGCCAGGCAATCGCCAAGAACTGGATTTCGCTGACCCGTGGTGATATGGGCCTCTCCGGCATACCAAAGCCCTATTTTGAGCTTGGCCCGCTCTCCTTCACGGTCAGCGGAACCACCAGCTTCTATTATCTCGCTCTGGCCATCTGCGTGCTGGGAACGCTTGCCGCATGGGCAATCGTCCGCTCGCCGGCGGGCCGCAACATGGTCGCCATTCGCGAAAACGAAACGCTGGCGGAATCCCTCGGTGTTCCTACCTGGCGCTACAAGCTGATCGTTTTCATGCTGAGCGCCGTTTTTGCCGGGGTGGGGGGTAGTCTCTATGCCCATTACCTCACTGTGGTCAGCCCGCTGACCTTCCAGATGTATTATTCCACGACGATGCTGATTATCGTTCTTGGCGGCGGCGCGGGCATGATCTCGGGAACCGTTTTTGGCAGCCTGCTTTTCGTCGGTCTGACGGAGGCGCTGCGCGTCGCTCCTGAAGTGCGGATGATCGCCTATGGTTTCTGCCTTCTCGTTCTCGTCTTCTGGTTCAAAAAGGGCTTTGCTCCCCTGATCAATCGCTTCTGGAACGCGATCGGAGGCTCGAAATGACGGCTCATCTTCCCATCCTTGAGATAAAGAACCTCAGCAAGTCCTATGGTGCGGTGAAGGCGGTCAACGATGTCAGCATGCACATCAATCGCGGCGAGATCGCCGGACTGATCGGGCCTAACGGCTCCGGAAAGTCCACCTTTTTCGATTGCAGCACCGGGCTTGCCCGGCCGGACACCGGCAAGGTGATACTGGACGGGCAGGATATCACCGGCTGGTCGCTCAACCGCATCGCCCGCGAAGGCCGCATGTTGCGCTCGTTCCAGAAGACAGTGACCTTCAAGGCGCTCGATGTGGAGGAGAACCTCATCATCGCCGGCCAGATGTTCACCTTTCCCTCGCTCCTGTCGACATTCGGCCTCGGTGGCATGTCGCGCCGCCGCGTGGCCGGGTTGAGAGAGCGGGCGCGCGAGCTGATCAAGATGGCGGGCCTCTGGGACGTTCGTCATCAACCCGCCGGCAATCTGTCCGGCGGCCAGCAGAAACTCATCCAGTTCGCCTCCATGCTGATGCCGGAACCGAAGCTCATCCTGCTCGACGAGCCGATGGCGGGCATCAACCCGAAGATCATCGAGCGCGTGGTGGAGACGATCCAATATGCGAATAAATCGCTCGGCGTGAGTTTCCTCGTCATCGAACATAATATCGATGTCGTCACCAGCATCTGCGAGCGCGTCGTCGTGCTCGATCAGGGAACGAAACTGGTCGAGGGACTGCCGCATGACATCATCAAGGACCAGCGTGTGAGGGAGGCCTATCTTGGCGGCTGACAGCAATCTTTCCATCAAGGGCCTGCGCGCGGGTTACGGCAATCTCGATATCCTGAACGGCGTCGATCTGGATGTGCCGGCCGGCCAATTCGTGGCCCTCATGGGGCCGAACGGGGCGGGCAAATCGACCCTGCTCAAGACGCTCTATGGCATGACGACCATCAAGGAAGGCGGCATCGACTGGCGCGGCAGGAACATCGCCGGATTGTCGTCGCGCGCCATTCTGGGCGAGGGCATATCCTTCGTGCCGCAGGGCCGTTGCAATTTCCCGGTCATGACCGTCGATGAAAACCTGCAAATGGCTGCCTATACCATCCGGGATGCGAAAGTGAAGGCGGACCGGGATTATGTCTATGACCTTTTCCCGATCCTGAAGACACGGCGTTCGACGCTCGCGGGCAATATGTCGGGCGGCGAGCAACAATTGCTCGAAGTGGCGATGGCGGTTTTGCAGCGGCCGAAGGTACTGCTGGTGGATGAGCCCTCGGTCGGCCTGTCGCCGGCCGCAATCGGTATCGTGTTCGATGAACTCCTGCGGCTGCATGCGAATGGCATGACCATCCTGCTGGTCGAGCAGAATACCAAAAAGGCCATGGAGGTGGCTGAGCGCGCCGTCATTCTGCGTCTCGGCAAAGTGATCTGGGACGGCACGCCGGCGGAGATCACCCATGACGAACTTGGCGAATTGTTCCTGACCGGAAAGATGCGCGGCGAACTCGAAGCCGCGCACTGACAGGTCCAAAGCTTTAGATTGAGACGAGGAAAGACCATGAGCACTTTCGTGCCAGCATCGCGCGTGTCGAAAATTAGGGTTTCGCCAAGCACGGCGGCGGCGGCCCGCGCCCGCGAATTGAAGGCCGCCGGCCGCGATATCGCCGACCTGACGGTGGGCGAGCCGGATTTCGATACGCCGGAAACCGTCAAGGCCGCGGCGCATGCCGCCATCGACCGGGGAGAGACCAAATATACCGCCGTCAACGGCACGCCAGCGCTGCGCAAGGCGATCATCGGCGATTTCCAGAAGCGTCTCGGCATCACCTATGGCGATAGCGAAATCTGCGTCGGCGGCGGCGCCAAGCAGATCCTGTTTCTGGCGCTGATGGCAAGCGTGGAGAATGGTGTGGAAGTGATTATTCCGGCTCCCTACTGGGTGTCTTATCCAGATATGGTCATCGCCAATGACGGCACGCCCGTCATCGTCGCATGCCCGGAGGAAACAGGGTTCAAACTGACCGCCGAAGCGCTGGAAGCGGCGATCACCCCGAAGACGCTGTGGCTGATCCTCAACGCTCCCTCGAACCCGACGGGTGCTGCCTATAGCGAAGCGGAACTGAAGGCGCTGGGCGACGTATTGCTGCGCCATCCGCATGTCATGGTCCTTTCCGACGATATTTACGATCAGGTCTGGTTCAGGGATGAGCCGATGAAAACCCTCGTTGCCGTCGTTCCTGAACTGAAGGACCGGGTGCTTCTGACCAACGGCGTTTCAAAATCCTATGCCATGACGGGATGGCGGATCGGTTACGGGGCAGGGCCGGCAGCACTCATCGCCGCCATCAACAAGTTGCAGTCGCAGATGTCATCCTGCCCGTCCTCGGTCAGCCAGGCCGCCGCAGCCCACGCGCTTTCCGGCGACCAGACATTCGTGACGGAAAGTGTCGCGGTCTATAAGCGGCGGCGCGACTACGCCTGCGCGCGCCTGAATGCGATCCCCGGCCTCTCCTGCATGGTTCCGGATGGGGCCTTCTACCTCTATCCGAGTTGCGCCGGGGTGATCGGCAGGACGACGGCGGATGGCAAGGTGATCGAAAACGATCTCGATTTCGTCCTCTATCTCCTCGACAGCGTCGGCGTGGCGGCCCTTCAAGGCGCGGCATACGGGCTTTCGCCCTATTTCCGCATTTCCTTCGCCACCTCCATGGAAGTTCTGGAGGATGCATGCAATCGCATTGAGAGCGCTGTGGCTGCGCTAAGGTAGGGCAAATCTGACCCCTAAACAGGCTCGCCTTTACAAGGGTTCTTGACGCTTTTCACTTCCCGTCATTCCGGCCTTGAGCCGGAATCCAGCCAGCCCAAGTCCTTGGGCTGAAAAGACTTGTCCCGCCGCTCAGACGCGCGTCGACTGGATTCCGGCTCAGGGCCGGAATGACGGAGGTGGAGATGTACGCACACAGCTGTGTCGTGCACATATACCAAAAAACACCTATCCCATTGAAATTACGCGCCGTCCTCGCAGAAACCCATTCCTGTTTCCGCATCGATGCGCTAGGATTTCCCCCAAAAAGTGGGGACCGATGAGCGTCGATTTCAAAAAACTCAAGAGCTTCGTCAAGATTGTCGATACCGGCAGTGTGTCGCGTGCCGCCGGCATTCTTCGTGTGGCGCAGCCGGCGCTGTCACAGCAGATCGCGTCGCTGGAACAGCATTTCAAACACCAGCTTCTTTTACGAAGCAATGTCGGCATCGCACCGACCGAGGCCGGGCTGATCCTCTATCGCCATGCCCAGATCATGCTGAAGCAGATCGAGCAGGCGCAGACCGATATCGACCGCTCGGCCCGCTCGGTCTCCGGCCGCGTCTCCATCGGGCTTGCCACCTATTCCTCGTCCAGCGCACTGTCCCTGCCACTCATCAAGGAGATGAGGGCGCGGTTTCCCGCCATCACGGTCCATATCAACGACAGTTTCGGCCATATCCTCAGCGAGCTGATCATGACCGGCAAGATGGACATGGCGCTGATCTACACCTCCGATCCCATCAAGGGCGTAACGCTGGAACCTTTGTTCCGCGAAGAAATGTTCCTCGTCTCGCCCGCCGATATGAAGTTGCCGGCCGAACCCGGTCAGCCGCTTCCGCTCTCGGCGCTGGATGGCCACGCGATGTTGCTGCCGAGCAAAGCGCATTTTCTTCGCCGGCTCATCGATGAAGGGCTGGCCCGCGCCAGGGCGCGACCGGAGGTCATTTCCGAGCTGGAATCCGTGCCGGCGCTCGGGGCGGCGGTACTGGACGGTCTCGGCTCGACGATCCTTCCAGCCTCCGTTGTTCTGGAAACCCCGAGCTTCAGCGGCGCCCAACTGCACCCGCTCACAACCCCTGTCATCGACGCCACGGTTTCACTCTGCGTCTCCGATCATATGCCGCTTTCCGAGCCGGCTCTGGCAGCGCGTTCCGTGCTTCTCGAGATCGTCACCAAGCTCAAGAGCGGCCACCATCCTGGCATTCGCGCCATCTGAATTCGCTATAAGCAAACCCTATGGCGGCAGACCGAGGTTGTGTTGGTAAAGGTGGGCTGAAGGCTTCAATTTTCCATCAGTGAACGGATTCAAATTTGGGTCCACAAGGCAGCCAAAGAGGCTGCATGGTCGCTCGAGGGAAACAATGGCAAAACTGGCTTTCGATACTGGCGGTACCTTTACCGATTTCGCGCTTCTGGACGACAGCGGCGAACTTCACCTCCATAAAGTCCTGAGCACGCCGAAAAATCCGGCGGAAGCCGTTGTGCAGGGCGTGTCGGAGCTGCTCGAAAAGAATGCGGACGCGATTGCGATCGAGAACCTGCAGGTGCTGGGTGCAACCACCGTCGTCACCAATGCCGTTCTGGAGCGCAAGGGCGTTGAAACCGGCTTCGTCACCACCGACGGTTTTCAGGACATGCTGCGCATCCGCAACGAGGGGCGTTACGATCTCTACGACTTGAACATCAAATATCCCGATCCGCTGGTCACCCGCGCCAACAGTTTCGGCGCCGAAGAACGCATCGCCGCCGATGGTGAGGTGATGACGGAACTCAAGGAAGAGACCGTTCGCGAGATCGCCGAACGGCTGAAGGAAAAGGGTATTCGCTCTGTGGCGGTCTGCCTGCTGCACGCTTACAAATATCCGCAGCATGAGCATCGCGTCGCCGCCCTTCTGCGCGAGGAAGACCCTGACATTTTCGTGTCGCTGTCTTCCGAGGTCTGCCCGGAAATGCGCGAATTCGACCGCGCCTCGACAACGGTGGTCAACGCCTATACCCGCCCGCAAATGTCGGGCCACGTCGCCCATCTGCAGCGGGAGTTTGCTAAGAAAGGCATCGACCGGCAGGTGCTGTGGATGACCTCTTCAGGCGGTCTTGTGCCAAGCCGCCGCGCCGCCGAACTTCCCGTGCGCCTGATCGAATCCGGACCCGCAGCAGGCGCTGTCGCCGCCGCCGAATTCGGCCGCACGGCGGGCGAAGCAAGCGTTCTTTCCTTCGACATGGGCGGCACCACCGCCAAGCTCTGCCTCATTCCCGATGGCGAACCGAATGTCGGCACCGATCTCGAAGTCGCGCATTACCAGCGTTTCCGCAAGGGCTCCGGTTTTCCGCTGAAAATCCAGTCGATCCAGATGATCGAGATCGGCGCTGGCGGCGGTTCCATCGCCGCGAAGAACCCTCTCGGCCTTCTCGATGTCGGCCCGCATTCCGCCGGTGCCATGCCGGGTCCGGCCGCCTATCAGCGCGGCGGAACCGAACCGACGGTGACTGACGCCGATATTCTGCTCGGTTACATGGGAACTGAATCCTTCGTCGGCGGCTCGTTCAAGGTGTCGAAGGGCGCGGCCCATGGGGCGATGTCCAAACTGGCCGCTTCTCTCGATGTGTCCGTCGAGCGCTGCGCCTGGGGCATCCACGATCTCGTCAATGAATCCATGAGCAAGGCGGCTGCCATGCATGCGACCGATCTCGGCGTCGATCCACGCTCTTTGCCGATGGTCGCTTTCGGCGGAGCAGGCCCAGTGCACGCCTACGGCATCGCCCGCAAGCTCGGCATTTCGCGCATCATCTGCCCGACCGGCGCCGGTGTCAGCTCCGCCATCGGCCTGTTGATCGCGCCGGTCGCCGTCGATCTCTCCGCAAGCCATCCGATGGCGCTCGATGCCTGGGATATCGATGCGATGAACCACCTGCTCGATGATCTTTCCGCTCAGGGTGCGGAAGTCGTTTCGGCCGCCGGCGTTCCGAAGGAGACGATCACCAATCGCTATACCGTGGATATGCGCCATGTGGGGCAGGGACACGAGATCACGGTGGTACTGCCCGACCGTAACCTGCCGAAAGACCTTTTCCTTGAAGAATTGCGCGGCAGCTTCTTCAAGCTCTATCGCGAATTGTTCGGCCGCACGGTGGCCGCACCGCTGGAAGTCATCACCTGGCGTCTCCGCGCCAGCGGCGAGAAGGATCAGGTCACCCGGCCGCATGAAACTGTTGTTGCCGAAGCCCGAAAGGGCAGCCGCCAGGTCTATTTTCAGGAGGCGGGCGGCTATGTCGAAACCTCGGTTTACGACCACTACAAGCTGCCGGTCGGCCACGAGGTGAAGGGGCCTGCCATTGTGGAACAGCGTGAATCGACGGCCGTTGTCGGGCCGAGCGGCGCCTTCCACGTCGATGCCCACGGCAATCTCGTGATCAACATTCTCTAAGGGGCAGTCAGATGTCGAAACCCGCAACCGATTTCAACGATCCGATCAACCTTCAGGTCATGTGGAACCGCCTGATCTTCATCGCGGATCAGGCCGACAATGTGCTTGGCAAGACGGCATTTTCGCCGATCGTGCGTGAGAACCATGATTACGTTACGGTACTTCTCGACAGTAAGGGCAGGGCGCTGGCGCAATGCACCTGGTCGATCCCGGTTTTCATCACCTCGCTGCCCGCGGCGGCGCAGAAATATTTCCTGCCGAAGTTTCCGGTCGAGATGCTGGAAGAGGGCGATGTTCTCGCGACCAACGATCCGGAAATCGGAACCGGCCATCTGCCCGACGTGACGATGATCACGCCGATCTTCAAGAATGGCAAGGTCGTCGCCTATGCGGGATCGATCGCTCATCTTCCCGATATTGGCGGCGCGCCGCTGCATTCGGAAGCCAGCGACATTTTCGCGGAAGGCATCCGTTTCCCTATCGTCAAGCTGCTCAAGGCCGGCGTTCCGAACGAGGATGTGTTCGATATCATCGCAGCCTCCGTCCGCCTTCCCACGGAAGTGCGCGGTGACCTGGAATCGATGATCGCCGCCAACAATGTCATGGGCCGCGAACTGGTGAAATTCCTCGATGAATACGGGCTGGACGATGTCGATGGGCTGGCCGACGCCATCCACACCCGTTCGGAGGCGCAGACGCGCAAGGCGATCCGCGAATGGCCGAACGGCACCTATTCCGCCGAAGTCCTGCTCGACGGCTACGATGTCGACGTCAAGCTGAAAGCCTCGGTGATTGTCAGGGACGATTCCATTCATGTGGATTATACCGGCACGTCGGATCAGGTCCTGCACTCGATCAACTGCCGCACGAACTACCGTTACGCCCATTCGGTCTACGCGCTGAAATGCCTGCTCGATGCCGAAACACCCAATAATGAGGGCTGCATCGTCCCGATCACCGACGAGGCGCCGCTCGGCTGCATTCTCAATCCGCAGGAATGGACGGCGGGCAATTCGCGCAACCTGATCGGCCACGTCATTCCCTCGCTCATCTTCAAGGCGCTGGAAGGCATCGTACCCGAAAAGGTTCTGGGCGATAGCGGCGGCGCGCCGATCTGGGCGGCCAATTGCGTCGGCCAGCGCAACGATGGCACGCAATATGGCTCCGTGCAGAATTTCCATGGCGGGCAGGGCGCACGCGCCGAATTCGACGGGCTGGATACGCTGAGCTTCCCATCCAACTGCAAGGTCACGGCCATCGAAATGTTCGAGGTCGCCGTTCCGGTGCTGACGGAACGCAAGGAACTCATCGCCGATTCCGGCGGTGCCGGCAAACATCGCGGCGGTCTCGGTCAGCGCGTCGTTCTGCGCAATCTCGGCAAGAACCCGATGAACATCTATCTGGCGTCGGAACGCGTCCGCCACCCTTGCTTCGGCGTAGTGGAAGGCCAGAGCGGGTCCGCTGGCAAGGTGATGAAGCAGGGCAAGTCGCATTTCCCCAAGGGCAAGGTCGTTCTTCAGACCGGTGAACGTCTGGAAGTCCAGACACCCGGCGGTGGCGGCTGGGGCAGGGCCAGCGAGCGTTCGCGCGCGCTGATCGAACAGGATATTTCCGAAGGTCTTGTCACCGCGAAGGCGGCGAAAGAAATCTTCGGCTATTCTGGCGCCATTGCCGCCGCAGCCGAATAGGAGATGAGAATGGGACTGCTGAACGGAAAAATTACGCTGGTAACCGGCGCCGGTTCAGGCATCGGCCGCGAAACCGCAATTCTGCTGGCGAAAGAAGGGGCGACGGTCGTTCTGACTGGACGCCGTCTCGATCCGCTGCGCGAGGTCGCGGAACTGATCGAGAAGAAGAAGGGCAAGGCCATCGCGCGCACGCTCGACATCGCCTCGCGCGAGGCGATCTTCGACACGGTGAAGTCGATCGGCGAGGCCGTCGGTCCCATCGATATTCTGGTCAACAATGCCGGTTCCGCCAGCAAGGTGCTCAACGCCCGCTTCATCGGCGAGGAGGAGTGGAACGCCACCCTCAACGTCAATCTGACGGCCGTGTTCAACCTGACGCAGGCGGTGCTGCCGGAGATGATCGCAAAGGGTGAGGGCACCATCATCACCGTCTCCTCGCTCGCCGCCCTCAATCCCAATCTTCTGGGCGGCGTGGCCTATGGGGCTGCCAAGGCGGGCGTGAAGAACTTCATGACCTTCCTGCACAATACCTATCGCAACCAGGGTATCCGTGCGACGACCATCCTGCCGGGCGAGACCGATACGCCGATCATGAACAACCGCGCGCGGCCGCCCCTCAAGGAAGAACGCGCCGTGATGATGGATCCGCATGACGTGGCCCGCGCCATCGTGCTCTGCGCCAGCCTGAACAAAAGCGCGGTCATTCCGGAACTGCACATCTGCCCGACCCATATGCGTGACACGTCGAAGGATATCGATGTCGCGCGCTGGATAGGGGCGCCGGACGATACGCCGGATATGCCGAAAAAGAACTAGGGAGAGACGTCCATGAATGGAGCAAAGCTGCGCGCCCGTCTTGCGGCGGGTGAAGCTATCAGCATGTTCACCCCGCACCACACGTCGTCGGGCCTTTCCGCCCGGCTGGTGGAACTGGGCGCGGACGCGGTCTTCCTCGATTGCGAGCACGGTACATGGAGCTTCGAGGATGTGCGGGCGACCGGGCAGGTGGTGCGTTCCGTCGGTGGCGCTGCCATCGTGCGCCCGCATTCGCACGAGCGGCCGATCATCATCCGCTACCTGAATGCTGGCGCGGACGGGATCATGGTACCCATGGTCGGCAATGCCGACGAGGCCCGCGCGATTGTCGACGCGGTGCGTTACGCCTTGCCGTCCGATCATGAAAAGCGGCTGGTCATCGCCATGATCGAGACCGTCGATGCGATCGATGCTCTGGACGAGATGCTGACGGTCGAGGGGATCGACGTGTTCTTCATCGGTCCCGGCGATCTTTCGCAGGATATGGGCTATCCGCCCGCGCCGCCATTCGGCGAGCCGCGCCCGGATGTGGTGATGGAGAAGGTCGCCATCGCTGTCGACAAGATACGCGCGGCCGGAAAGATTGCGGGAACGCTCGCGACGCTGGATGAATTGCCGCACTGGCGGGAACGCGGCGTACAATTCTTCTACGTCCATTCCGATCCGTTCCTGCGCCGTGGTCTCGCCGCGGTGAAGAAGGCTCTTGGTTGAGGTAGCATATTGCAGATCCGTAGCAGGGCGCACGCTCGACTGGCACGCCCGTTTCCGTCATGCGCCGGTGTACCCAGCGCCCAGCCGTCGAAAGCTCAGCCGGCTTGGCGGGCTCCGAACGGGGTCCGCCGTCATCCCCGCCGCCGCGCTTGATCCGCCCACAGTGCGGCGTCTCCCGCGGTCCCCGCGTTTTTTTGGGTCCGGGTCCCCATTCAAATTACTCAGCCGCGGGTTTCATGCCGATACTGTCGATGTCGGCGATCGACTGAAACTCGCTTAGATACTACCGTCGCAATGCAAGCCTTACGCTGTCGTGCGAAATAGTCCGCCACGGTTATCAATAGCGAGAAACTTCACTATATCACTGCGTGGTTGGGGCGGCAGCAAGTAATGATTAAATCCTTCCCCCGCAACCAGTTCCTACGCTATCGTATCCTACAATAGCCCGAAAACTGCGATCCAGTGCGCAAAAGCACTACGATCATGGGTGCAAGGTGCAAACCGAAGGCACACGTTCGCGCAGATGAGCGAGCGTGTCCGACGACGGTCATACGACGTGGCTGTAGGTCAACGGCACTCCTCGATGGGCCGGAAGCGTGAACGCCTAATGTTGCCTTATATAACGCGAAGTTGGTAGGTGCTACCGCAGATTCCTTTGCGCGAGGAAATGACTAAGGACGGATGTCGCTCGGTGGTAGCTTAAGTCAGAGTGAAAAAATGATATCCAATAAATTCTCTTATTTTCAATGTGTTTCTGAGAGTAATTCGGATCCATTTAAGTATATATGATCCTTTCGTTGCTATGGAAACATCTTATCTATTGTCGATAAGGGGTACTTATCGATGGTTAGAAGGCCAACTGACAATCATGCGATGTGAGGAACTCTAATATTCTGATAGAGTTCCTATAAGAAATCATTTACCATGATTTCAATGGCTTACGATCTCGCGAAAATCAGCATGACAGCCTTGATGCGACCGGCTTTCGACGCCGGTGTCGCCCTGGCGCGTCTCGATGAGCGCATCGCCCGTTCACCGATCGGCGCCGGCTGGATCGAACGCCAAAACTTCGCCGACGCCTGTGCTTCCCTCTGGATCGACGGCGAACTCGTCCATCTCGAAGACCTCGTCCTCCACGACGCGTTTCGCGATACCCGCGCGCCAACCCACGAACTCACCATCGCTCGTGACGTGCTCCGCACCCGTCGGCGCATTTCTGGGCAGTCGCCGGATTGGGCGTTGTCCGCAGAGGGTATCCGAACGTTGCGACAAACCCAGGCGTGGCCTGGACCATCAGACGGTCCTGACAACGCTGAGAACGACCGCAGTATTCAGCCTGCACAAGTGGTAGAGCGGGAAGGGGAGGGGGATGATGATGGCGACGACAAAGATCTCCCGGGCGTGGACCTCGTGGCCATCGATGCCCTGCTAGCCCGATCTGACGCCGCGATCGAACACGCAAAACGCCCCGACCGGCCTGCGATCGACACCCGCGAGCGAGATACTCTCGTCTATGATCTCGACTGGGACGAGGATGCCCGGCTCGACGAATGGCGCGGCGTGCTGCGCCGGGCCAACGAGTTGCCGGCGGTGCTGCAGGCGATCATTGCCCTCGATGCCTGGAACGAACTGTCCGTGCTGCAGCACGCGCCCTGGCTCGGCCGGCTGTTGGCCGCGTCGATCCTGCGGCAGGCGGGGATCACGTCAGGCGCCCATCTCGCCGCCATCAATCTCGGTCTGAAAACCATTCCGGTCGATCGGCGCCGGCATCGTGACCGGGAGACCCGGTTGCTCGCCATAGCCCACGGACTGATCGCCGCCGCGGAGACCGGACTCAAGGAGCATGACAGGCTGGCGCTGGCCCGGACACTGTTCGAACGAAAGCTGGAGGGACGCCGAACTTCTTCAAAATTGCCCGAGCTCGTCGACTTGGTGATGGCAAAGCCGTTGGTGTCGGCCGGGATTGTGGCGAAGACGCTGGACATGACGCCGCAGGCGGCGCGGCGGATCGTTTTGGAGCTGGGTCTGCGCGAGATGACGGGGAGGGGGAGGTTTCGGGCGTGGGGGCTCCTATGAGTAGCATTTCTGATCTTCAAAGCCAATGAATCGCGGTGGACGACAAGCTGTAGGACTATCGGACAACCATAAAGCTGAATGCAACTATTGCGATATGGTCGCCCATGGCAATGCACAGTTTGCTGTTGCTGGCGACGAGAGTTTGTTAAAGAATGATGTTGTAGAGCCTTAAAAGAAAAGTCGGAGTTAGGTTAAGCGGTGATATTCGAACGGGTTATTCAGATCTCCAGTAGGCTGAGCGGGTGGTGATGAATTTTGTGAACGTCCATGCTGCTTTGGAAACGCAGGCGGGCGAGCGGGTCGCGTTCGATGCTTCTAATGCAGCGCGAGGATTGCAAGAACGACGCCAACTCGGGGCATTCTACACACCGCAAAGGCTTAGCGGGATGTTATCGGACTGGGCAATCCGGGGAGCTGACGATCTTGTCCTCGAACCTAGCTTCGGCGGTTGCGGATTCCTTGCTTCCGCTTTGTCGACGTTAGCCCGCAGGGGTGCAGCTGACCCTGCGAAAAGAGTATTTGGCTGCGATATCGACTCTTTAGCATTCACCCACCTATCAAAACTGTTCGACGGCCGTAGCGACCTGGACGGTTTCGTGCAAGGTGATTTCCTCGACTGTTTTGAAGTTAACGTTTGGCCGAGCCAATTTACGGCGGTGATTGGAAATCCTCCATATATTCCCCATCAGCGCATAGGGAAGGAGAGGGTACGAGATCTCTCCTCGCGCGTGTGGCCAGTGACAGGCGTTGGAGGTCGGAGTAGCCTTTGGGCCTACTTCATCTGGCACAGTCTAAGATTCATCGCAATTGGCGGGCGTATGGCTTGGGTTTTGCCCGGCGCGTTCATGCAGGCCGACTATGCAAAAGCGCTGAGGGATTATTTGCCTCGCCGCTTCGAACGCGTCGCTGCATTTGTGGTCCGTGATAGACTCTTCATTTCGGAAGGAACTGACGAGGAAACGGTAGTCTTGCTAGCCGATGGTTTCCTGTCGTCAGAGGCCGATGGAAGGATGGCTGTCGGGATAGCTGCCGATCTTGAGGAACTTGAGAAGACGATCTCGCGATGGAATGAAGGTCTCTGGACTGGTGATTTAAGCGGTCGCAGCGCGGCGAGCCTCAGCCTCACGTCAGCTGAGACCTCGCTGTTTTCGGCAGTGGCCGCTCACGAGAGCGTAGTAATGTTTGGCAAGCTCGCCAAAGTCCAGATCGGGGTTGTAACCGGCGCAAACGATTTTTTTGTGTTAAGTCGCTCGGGCCTGGAAGCCGCCGGGATCCCCGAGTCGGTCTGCATCAAAGTGCTTTCCAAGTTTAAGGCATCGGCGAGCATCACTCTTGTTGACGAGGATTTCCACAAATACGCTGCGGAAGGAGGTAAGACGTTTTTGGTTTCCCTTGGGAATGAAGACCAATGTGCCCCGATCGAAAAATACCTCTCGACCTTCGATACAAAGCGGCGCGAGGATAACAGTACCTTCCGCAAACGCCGTCATTGGTCTGAGACATATGATGGCAGACATCCAGACGCTTTTTTTCCAGTGATGCATCATGATGGCCCGAGACTTGTGCTCAACGAAACCGATGGGACGTCGACGAACACGATACATCGCGTGTTCTTTCATGCCGCCGCGGCATCGGCCAAAATGCGCAAATTGGCCGCTATCAGCATTTTGACGTCATTCAGTCAGATGTCGGCAGAGATCGTGGGGCGAAGATACGGATCTGGCGTCTTGAAGCACGAACCACGTGACGCCGAGCGGCTGCAGCTACTGATGCCCAAAGTTGGTACAGCGGAATTGAATTCGGTGTTCCAAGAACTAGACCAGTTGCTTAGGCGCGGAAGCCGAATCGAAGCGTCCAAGCGAGCCGACAGCTTCATATATGCGGCTGCCGGCCTGACTTCTACGAAGAAAATTTCCGATGATCTTCTACAGGCGCTTGCAGTGGTGCGCCAGCGCCGTCGCCCTTGATCTCTATTTTTTTGCCTTTTGCACCCAGCGATCGCCCCACATTGAGCCCAGTGCCGTCGATTGACCGACACGCAGGCAATCTGCGAGTATTTTTGCGTAGGCTTCGAAGCAAAGCTGTTGGAACAGCTGGATGGACTTGCACCACGCGGGATCGTCGCGAAGGTGTTTTTTCCAAAGCGCCTCGAAGAAATTGGCAGAGACTACTTCGCAGAGGAGGGCAATCTCCATTGGTGGATGACACCAACGTGGTTCCTTGACGGGAAAATCCGTTGCACGATGTCCCCGCGCATGCCCGCCGAACTGCAAGTGGTAGGACGGACCGCTCTGCCCTGCATTCGCCCGATCTACATGCCATCTTCCGATTGGGTCGCCGACGCGATCAAACATCTCCAACGCTATATCGAGAGATTCAAAAGGCGGATGATGTTCGTCTATCTGCGCGACTTTTATTTTCGAAATGAGATTGAGTTGAATGTCGTGACCATCTTTGTCCTTGGCGCGAGCGAACGAAATCGGCCGTGCAGGCTTAATTTCAACCGACCATGACTTTGATCTCTTCTGCTTGATTATGTTCTTGCTCTCGTCGGAAAGCGCGGAACGGCCCTCTTGGGTCAGTATACCGGCCAAGTGTAGCTTTTCCGCGATAACACTCAGAGCTTTTCCAGCGTCCTCCGCCCTGAAGTCAGTCATTTTCCACCTTCGGTACGTTCCATTTCCTGGACGTCGTTTACAAGATCCGCATCTGTTTCATCTACTTCCAAAGGTGAGTTTAGATGCTTATAGGTGTCTTTCTGTATGCAATCCCAGCAGATACGCCTACGCGTCGTGTATCGTGGGGCTCGAGGATCATAAGCGGCAAGCGAGTGGCGAAGTTCCGATGGACGGCCGCATGAAGCGCAGGCGAATACTGGATACTCGTCGACGCTACCGTTCCAAGGAGACATATTCGGTCTGATTTCCTTCCCTAGCGTATCGCTTAGCTTTGCCGCGCGTTCGGCAGAGGTCAGGCCTGATGATCGGTCCTCGAATATCTTTTCACTGAAGACCTCAAGTCTCCCTGACCACCATCTGCGCCATCCATCTCCGAGAAGTCCTGTGTATAGGACGCCCGCCTCTTCGAGCGCACGTGCGATCAAATGAAAATCTTCCGGGTTGATCCCGAGCATCGCACAGGCCCAATGGTCATCGATTAGGATTGCGGGCCTTTCGATCATGTTTCGAAGTAGCTGGCGAATGATAAGATGCGGAGCTGCGGCGGTCTCGAAAGAACGACGGAGTTCCTGGCTGTCGAGCTGCTCAGTATCAAGCTCATTCGCGCCGAGAATCTTTGAGATGTCAAATTTCGTGTGCATCTGTCGAAGAGTCTCGTATGCACGCGCTAGAGCGATCAGCTCTGTTCTGACTCGGCCCCGGTTTTCATTGACCTCTTCTTTGGAATATACTTTGTCGAAAAGATCGTGGGCTGTCTTATCGGGATCATATGCCGCCTTGAGCTTGGTTTCGTTGGAGACCAGCACGAGACTAAAGTCGTTGGCTGGATGCATGATCGCTACATCCCGCAAAAGCTGAGCTAGCCCGCTGCCTTTATAGGTATGTCCAGCCTCGATACCCGCATCGACTTCATCAAGCCTATAGTCCAACGCGACCACATGTGGGTTACGCTCGCGGATAGTCAGAGCCTGGGTGGTCAAAGGAGATACCTTTAGGAATTCGAATTCCAATTCACCAGGAGTGCTCATAACGCCGGCGTAGGCCTCGTCCGCGTCGTCTACAAAAACGCCCTTAAACATCGACTGCTGAAATCCTATTTTGAGAGAATGCGAAACTCAATCTTGAAATTGTACCCATGACTGGGCGTGGCAACCGAAACGGATCCGCCATAACTTTCGGCGATGTCTGAAACGATTTTTAGACCTAATCCCGTGCCGGGGCCTGCTATGCCGTCCTCCTCCGAACCAGCACTGGTCGTGAAGAATGGATCGAATATGCGGTCAGCGATTTCCGGTTCTAACCCTGTGCCGTTGTCTTCGAATGCGAGCACGATGTGCTGATCGATTTTCCGCGCGGATATCCTGATTCTTTTAGGATGGGCCTTGGCACGCTTCATCGATTTGACTGCATTGGTCAGGAAGTTAAGCAGCATAGAGTCAAATTCGGCCGAGTGCATCGCCGTTGTCCGGATAGAAGGTGGCGATATGTCGAGGACAAAGTCGACACCCTGCTTGGTCATGTAGTTTTTGAACTGCGCCACGAACCGTTGGACGGATCCTTGCACTGACAGCTCGTTAAGTTCCCGGCTTTCGGTCTGGGACAGCAATCCAGCGATGTATCCTCCGATGTCGAAGACGCGGCTTACCGCTTTCTGCAGCTCCAGATGCTGGTCGGAAAGCTTGCCCTTCATCACCGGGTCCGCTATTTCCAAAACGAGATCGTTCAGCAGATGAAGGTTCGATACCAGTGCTCCCTGAGAGCCTTTGATTTCGTGGCCGAAGACGCCGATTGATATCCCAAGCGAAGCCAATATCCGCAGCATCTCCTCGTACTCGATGGAGGCCGCGCGCTGCTGCTCTACAACCCGCTCGTACTCGACGATGAGTTGTTCCGCTTCGGCAAGGCTTTCTTGGACTTCTTCGTTGACGTCGCTGTCTTGCCTACTCGTAATTAGGCGCTCTCGGAAGTCTCTGAGGACCTCGGAGGGCTTTTTCTGTTCGGGAACGTAGTTGCGCTCGCTGGCTCTGGTCTTACGCTTGCGTGTTGAAGCTATTCTGATTGCAGCCCACTCTAACGCCCAGCGGGTGAAACGGCGCAATTCCACAAATGCTTCATTTTCTATGAGGCCTTCACGGCTACTAGTCTCTTCGAATAGCGATTCCGACAAAGGAGGAATGCTGACTTGACCGAAAAAATTCGAGTTGTTGGCTGGGACGAGAATATTTCTGCGACCAGTATCAGCAGCTAGCTGAAGCCAGTCGTCCGTGGGGTCACCGTACGGCTGGACGCGAAAGCCATTGCGGTAGATTCGAATGCCACCAAACTCGCGGCTCATACGTGCGGCTTGTTGAATGGATAAGCCTGAAAAATGTTCTGGGCTGTAAATGAAGTATCGCGAATCCAGTTTGACCGGACCAGTCAAAAGAAACTTTTCTTCGCATATTGCCTGCTCATCCAGCTCGAATTTCGGGGATGTAACCCGCAAGCTGGCAATTCCCTTATCATCGATAGCAGCCGTGATCGTTGCAAGCGCATGCGAGAGAAACGATCGTTCGATAGAAAATAGTTCGCGCTGGCTCTCTTGGGAAACGTCGTTAATTTCTACTTTGAATCCGGGGTCCGCCCTAAAGCCCCCCTCCAGAACGAGGTGGGTATCGTCGATCGCTACGGGGAATGGTGGCTGTAGCAGAACGACAGCTCGCCACACCTTTTCGATATCCGATGCTGACCATCGCTCACGCAGGTCCTCGATTTGAAGTCGGGTGCCATGATCTTCGGAGGGCTTTGAAAATCGCTCTATTGAGCTGAATACGTCTTGAAGTGAAGCACCCGCAATGAAGTCGCGGTCCCAGTCAAACTGAACTCGATAACCAAAGCTCTCACCTGCTGGTTTGGACACGAATGTGAGGCGCTTTCCCAGACGCTGCACAGAGAATCGTCCAATACCTTTTTTACCGGCACGAGCACGACCGAACACCGGCGAGGTGGGCTCGGTATCTTTCGCGTTCGTTGATATCCGCATCCACGACGACCGGATGACGTCCTCGGTCATCCCCACGCCGTCGTCTTCGATAACGAGACTGCCGCCTATTTTTTCCTGATTGCTGAAAGTAAGTGTGACCTTCGTAGCATCTGCGTCGTAGGCGTTCTTGATGAGTTCAGAGAGAGCGGTTTCCTGCTTGCTGACAAGCTGCTCGCCGAGCCTTTGGATATGGGCAGCATCGACAGAAAACCGAACTCGGTTAGGATCGTCATCAACAAACTCCCGGCTGGCCGCTTCCACGAGATGCCAATTCGGGATTTTCTTGCTGACCTCAGCTTCGACTATCTTCCGTGGGTCGATACTGGTCGTGTGATCCAAGTCGGCGTCGTATTCTACGGGGTGCTCAGCATGCGAGACTTGAAAGCTCAAAACGCTTTCCCGACCCTTATCGACATAGCCGCCATGGACGATGCTGAGCTTGCCAGGGGTTATGCCAACGAACACGCCAGCTGCGGTGATCAGCTCGACTACCTCGTTGGCATTCCTAGCCTTTCTTATGTACCAAGTACCGCCAAAACGAAAAGGGTAGCCAATAATCTTGTCTTCGGTCATGTTATCCACGTTTAGCGCCGATCCTTGTTAGACCGTAGGCTTGATCGCAAAGCTTTGGAACCACGCCCAAGACCGGACTGGCCGTCTCAATAGCGACGGTCTTCTTCCGAAATGGCGGTGTAGGTGGTACTCCTCTCTGCGTTGCAAGCACGTTAGGGCTGTTGTCTCGGTATTTCAACCTAGGACATACGCGAAACGCGAGCCCGAGCACATTTCAGGAACCCGTCGCCGAGGAAATCCTAGGCGAAGACCGTGCGAAATCGTCATTTTTCACCTCAGAAAGAGGATGCTCGGCAACGAAGGCGGGCGTCTTCAGTTCAGAGCCCGCCTTCTGCGTTAAAATTCGAGGTGGCCGCGTCTCGATGCTACGGCCGTTTAGACTCTTCGAGGACACGCGCATCGCGCGGGTAGTCACCCGGACGTTGCGGCTGCGCAATTAGCAGAGTGAGAAGGACTACTCCCAGCATGGCTAAGCCTGCAGCATAGAATATCGTCAGTCGTCGTTCGGAATTCGTTTTCCAGCAGAGGATTTTTACATCGCCGCTCATTTGCGAGATCGTCGTGCCGAGACCGATCCCCGGAATTCGATCGGCAAACTCTTTTTCGATCGTGCTAGCGTGTTTAACAGCTCCCCGGAGGAAGATATGGTACCAATATCGATCCATAAAAAAGAAGGCTAACCAAGCGAAGCCGGCAGCGAGTACAAGCCCCACGCCCGCTGAAATCCTGACACCAAACACATCCGCCTGAAGGCCCTGCTGATAGGTAAAGCCCACCGAAGCGATCAGCGCACCCACCACCGTTATCGCGAAATTCCTTATGCGCATTTCTAGATCATTGAAATGCTGTTGGACGTCGACGGTCTTCTTCCAAGTTTCAAGAGCATACTGGGTTGCCGTTTTGTCATCGACGATCGCACCAGGCTTGATATTGAACGACTCGAATTCGCAGTGAATAAAAATTTCAGCGAAGGAATCTGTCAGCACTGCACTTGGTTCGAAGTCGTGACCCTTCTCAACGATGGCCTTTTCACGCTGTACATCGGCTTCCGTCCAATGAGACACTTGCCTTAAAAGGTCATATTCAGGGCGGCGCTGACTCTCGCCGTACTTTGCGTGTATATCGAAGACACCGACATCGCGAGCCATCGCAACATCTTTGAAAAGGCTGTCTCCGACGTAGGCGCATCGATTGACCGTCGCGCCTACCTCCTTGATGATATCCAGCAGCACGCGTGGATTTGGCTTGAGTTCATCCGGCGGGGTGTGGCGCGATTCCGTAACCTGTAGTTCGTAGAATTCCTCTGGAAGTCTTCGCATCCTGTCGACCGACACACCGCTTGGCATATCGTGGTCCTCGGGACTAAACATTACGTCTATAACACCGTCCAACCCGAAGCGCTTCAGGCGGTACGCGCTGTAAAACGCCATGGACTCCGTATAAGCGACGATCTTCGTGCCTTGGCCTTTAATCCGCCACAGGGACCTCAAAACGCTTGGGTAGAGTTTGAGGTTGAGGTCCCGACCCTGCCGCGACAATTCGATAGCTTCTCGGAACGCTGTTCGAATGTCCCCGCGCTGGCGCAAGTCGGCAAGTGCTTCAATTTCCTCGAGAAGGAATGTGTATTCGGAGGTGCGACGTATCCGATGCACATTTCGAATGTCAGCCTGAATTTCTGCTTCGGCGCGGACGGTCTGTTTTATTATCTCGCGGTAGATTGGCTCAAAAGACGCGTACCATACCGCGAACCAATCAAAGAGGGTGTTGTCAAGATCAAGGATGAGGGTATCGACGACTTTGCGCGGCACGGGATGTCTTTCAAAAGTTATGGTGGCGCTGTTCGCAGCCATAGCTGAGTATTGTCAGTGCGCCGGGCTACAGCGTGAGAATTCACAATAACGGTCTCTGTTCAATGATCATAGGGCTATATCAAACGAGCCAGCACAGAGGAGAGCCTTTTGGCATGCGCGGAAGCAGATGGGTGAGCAAAAGCCCTGCTTTTGCAGCACTATTTGCGGAGGATGCCGATCTGCCTCCACCCCGGAGCCAAGACTAATATCCTGACGAATGTCTAGCTAGAGAAAAACTTGAAGTCAGAGGTTGACGGTTCGTATCCGTTCAACGCGAGTATTACGGATTGATTATTTGCTAGTGGCCGCGCCGAACGTGGCCGGCAGCGCCGTCTCCTTGATTTTACCTAGCATAGCCGCCAGTTTCTCCTTCTGCGAGCTTTCGTCGAGTCGGATCTGCCACCCGAGATGCTCATCGACGAACGTATCCATGATATCGAGATCGGTGAAAGCGACTTCAGCGCGGCCAAGCGTCAGGAAATTGAGAAAGGTCGCCTGCTGCCAGATCGTGAGTTTCTCAAGCTCGGCAGTGAGCGCAGGTTGCGAACACCAAAAAAGTCCGGACGTTGGGCTCAGGGCGAGTCCCACAAGGAAGTTTCGCTCATAACTACCGACGCGGCCAACCGGATAATTTGAGGACAGCAGCCGCGGGGCGTGTGTCTCGAACGCAATAGGCGGGCAGCCGAAAAGGATGTCGGAGAAGGTGAAGTCATTGGCGATCCCCAGGCCTGCTGCCGTTTTACCGGTGTGAATGGAAGACAAAAGACGTGCAGCCTCGCGAGCACCGACTGTGTCGCCAGAAACCGCGTTTTGACCGGCGTGCAGCGCTCCGACGTCGGCCTCGGATAGGCTCATCAGCGCAATCGTTCTAGGATTCCGCATTTCAAGCATCACGACATAATGACTGAAGGTCCTGCGTTCTTCGGACGATAGTGAACGTATGCCTGTTTCCCTGGCTTTCTTGACGATCTCGGCACCGGGGGTATCGAGAAGTGCGGTCACGATTGTCGTTTCGAATTCAGCTCGCCCGTCGGTATTCTCTATCACGTAGAGGTCATTCTCAGAGCCAAGATTGACGATGCCGGCGCCCTTCCTGAAATGCAACTTGCCGGTATGAGCGATGCGCACATATCGGCTAACGAGCCTGCCGTCCTGGGACCAAGCAGCTAGAAAATGCTGCGGAACATAGTGATGGTTAGTGGGTGTGTTCATAGCCTTCATCCTACGCGTTGCCGATGTTGCGACAGGTTCGGACGAACATGAAATCAAATTCTGTCAGAAACCTTACCGGTACGCGAAAAACGCCGGCCAAGGCGAGTGCCAAACCTACCGACCGCGGTTTTGGTGAGCAATTCGCCCTCGAAACCCATCTCGGCAGCAAATGCCGACAGCTTGCAGAGATCGAGGCTCATCTGGCCGCGACGCAAGAGTAAGAAGGCGGGGATGAGGGGCGGCGTGTGGCGTGAAATGCGCGGATGATCCTCGCAAATTATTACCCAAATATTTGCCTTTTGCTCGTTTTGGTTGTACGCTTGCGCTCTATGTCTCTGGGGGGAGGATCTATGGAGTCGAGAAGTTTTCTGCCTGCACTGGCAACGGTCTTTTTGAGTGCCTGCACAACCGCAGATTTGGCGCCGAGCACGAGTGATCGCCCGGTTCCCCTCGAAGCGATCCTAAACCAAATGAAATGCGAGATGGCTCTCGCCTTCACGCAGGTCGATCCCAAAAAGCTTGATCTGACCGGCTGGTACATTGACGGTAAGCTTACCGCCAAGATCATAACCTCAAGCGGTTCATCCGCAGGCGTAAACACGCCTGAACTTGTTCCGTTGGGATCAGGGGTCAGTGCCGGTTTCAAGGTGGGTGGCGGAGTGATTGTATCGAGGACGTTGAATCAAGTCAGCGACTTCATTGTCTCTCCGTACGCTCACAACACCGATATCTGCAACGCACCCCGCGCACCTGGCGTGCGAAACGTAAACGGACTGGGCATTTATGCGTGGCTTCACAACCTGACCTCGACGGCGTCCGGAGATCCCAAAATCGCTTTGTCGAATTTGGGTTACACACTCGATTTTGGCGTCAAGCGGACGGGCGATGCCGGCCTAGACGTTGTTGTCATTGGGATCAAAGCTTCGGCATCGACCAATGTTTCGCGTGACGATACAAACCAGCTGGTGCTTAACTTCTCACCGGGAGAGGCCGCGGTCAAAGGTGCGAAGGAACAGCTGCGGAGAAATCCAAGTCCCGGCAAGTTCGATGTAGGCGGCGCTGTATTTACGCCCTTCAACCTGAAGGTTCCGGGGGGCGGGGCTCTACTGAATGATGAGACCTTGCTAGAACTCCAGCAAAAGAGAGTATTGAAGGAGCCTGATTGAGACGAGGCTCTGGCATAACGCGCATGTCGCTCTTGTCGCCTAAGATGGCTGTTTACTTGGACTATCCCGGGGCGGGCAGTAGGTCCCGCTCGCCCTTTGGACCGTTATGCCGGAGCTCCTGCGGCTGCCCTTCGTCACACCGACATAGGGCGCGAGTTCCCGCTTTCCCGCGCGTCAAACGCGCCGCCCTCGTGGTAGCGCGTGACGGTCGCGCAAAGCGCTGCCTTCCCTTGCGGCCCGGATGCCGCAAGCGCCAAACGCGTCAGGGATGGAAGTCCTACAAGGGGAGGCGGTGCGAGGCACCGGCTTGCGCGTAAAATTGTGTCCTCCGCCTATGGCGCCCGTCATTGCGCCACGCACACACCGAGTGTTCTGCAGCCAGGCAGAGTAAGCGATCTCATGCGCGAGAGCTCGAGACGTTCGGCTATCCGCTGATGACGATCGGCCCTATCGAGCACGGATTAGCCGAGGTCTATCCGCATCCGGCGCTCGTCGAGATGATGGCAGCACCGAAAAGACTGCTCTACAAATTCGCAAAGATCCGAAGCTACTGGCCGGCCGATGGCGCTGAGACACGACGCGATCACCTGCGCAACGTCTGGCAGACAATCGTCGCGCAACTCGATGAAAACGTCGCCGGTAAGCAGACATGCTGCCGCTCCCCGACGCCGATGCCAACACCTGGGAGATGAAGGCATTCGACGATGGTCTCGACGCGGTGATCTGCGCCTAGGCCGGCGCTTGCATGCTTATGGGACGGGCGATGGCATACGGCGACGACACCTCGGCCGCCTGGATACCGCGCGTCGCAGGCTAACTTATATCTTGCCCGTCGAGCTGAGGTTCTTCAGTCCTTCTTTAAGTTCACCCCAGCCATCGATCCATGCTGGCCTGACGCCCAAATGCGTGAGACTTGCTAGGAGTATTTCCTGCGTGAGCGTGTCACTTGGCTTCGGCCGGATCCAGATATGCTGCGGATTGGATCGGTCGGAGTTCCCATGCGCGCGATGATAGTCCTTCGCGTCCGCCTCTAGGGAGCTCATCCATCGACGTATATTGGTATCCGACATCGACAGGCCACAGAAAACCATATGTGTCGATTGGCCATAAAAGAGATAGACGCTCTGCGCCCAGGCGGATCGGCCGCTCGAAAGAGCGAGATATTCTTCTTCAAGGAATACGAGACGATCGCGGCGATCTCGCGTGCGGCCACCAACGCGCTCCAAGGGAGCGATCGAGCCGTGGCAATGATAGATCGGGATCTTGTCGTCGTAGGCGCCGCCGGTGCCATTCACTGCAGCGAAGAGGTAGGGCGGATGGCCGTGCGGCGGCGGACCGCGGTAGTGCTCGCGACGTAGATAGAGGTCTATGTACGTTTCGAGAAAAGTATCTGCGTTGAACGAAAGGACGGCCTGTGGACCGTGTCCCGCCTTGGCGGCTTCGATGAGGAACTGCCCAACCGGAAACAGAGAACATCCGGGGAAGCTGTCTTCGAGGAAGTCGCAGACTTCGATGGCTTTCTTTTTCTCGATTGTTTTCGGGTTGTTCAAAACTGCCGTGAGGTAGGACTCCAGACCTAGGCCGCGCGCCTTGCTTCTGATCGTGGCATACAGGCATTGCTCAATTGCCTCTGTCACATCGGCATTGCTCTTGCCTTTCCGCTTAAACTCGTTTGCGGCCGCCTGTATCAGGCCATCAAGCGACCAACCCAGGGCCAACAAGCGATCAAACGTCGTTTGTGGTATATCTTCGCCGAATGACTGAGACATGAGCTCTTGCGTCAAACTCTGCCAATCAGGGGCTATTCCTCTTGAAATTCCGGCCCCGAGGCACACCGTGTAGCGGTTTGGCTTCAGATATCCTCGAAATTTGGGATCACAAGCAAGAACGGGCTTGAGGAGGCCCTTGGCAGTGGAAGCGCTGATAGTCATCGATGTTCCAAATAATTGATTTAATGATTTAATCATCTCATAGTTGTGTTTCGTCCCGGTTAACGCGGTCTGCCATAGCGGGACATCGCGTCGATGCATAGTCGGCCCCGGGACCGGCCATGGGTGCTGATGCGGCACGTGCACCGAGAGCCTGCGCGGCGGCGCGGCTGGGCGGGTCTCGTGCCGTTTGAAAATCGCTTCCGTCGGGAAGGGCTTTGCCCCCAGCGCAAAATTCGGTACGGAGCAGGTTCCCGGACGCCTCCGCCTGCTGCCGGAAAGGATGCTGGATGAGCTGAAGGCGATTACTGAACCACGAGCACCCTACTCGGCAATGGCCGGCGCCTGGCTTGAGGACTTCATGCAAAAAATCGCATGGGCCGCCACGACGAATGCGCGATAGTCGCACTCGCGATCACCTACAGCCATGCACATTGCGTTCGATTTGAGGCTCGTGAGTTAACCCCTTGTTTGCTCCATAAGCTGCCTTACGCCGCACCTATTATCCGCATACGCCAAATAAACGAGGTTTCAGCTACATAGAAGATTTGATGGGCAGGTCGCAGGTTCAATTCCCATCAAGAGCTTAACTTCAGGCCCAAAACTGTCCGCGCATTAAGAGCGTTGTCCTGACGATCACAAAGGGTGCGAAATAATGAAGTTGTCTTGCAACTCCCATCGCCGCCGCACGAATTGATTTTACCCGGTATGAGAAGCGTGGTTCGCTGAGAAGTTTAAAACCAACTCGTAGGCCGTGCTGCGTCCACCAGCTTCGCCTCTTCGTAAAATTCCTTTCGCCATCAGGTCCGCAATATCGCGAGATGCCGTATCCTGGGAGGCGTTCGTCAATTTTGCCCACTTTGTCGATGTGAGCTTGCCCTGGAAATTTCCTTCTAAGAGCCGGTTGATGACTTTAGCTTGTCGTGAATTGAGATCGCTTGCAGAATGCGTATGCCAGAAATCATTCTTCAGCATCACGTTGTCGAGGGTCAGCAGCGCCTCACCTACAGCGTTGCCCAGACGATCGAGGAACCACTCGATCCAGCTCGTGATGTCGAGGCTTTTTTTGCTGGTAATTGATTGCAGTGCTTCATAATACCCGATGCGGGATCGCTCGATTGCTGCGGACATGGAATAAAGTCGCTGCGCTCCGCCGCCGCCGCGTGCAAGCGTCATGTCAGCTATCGCACGAGTTATGCGGCCGTTGCCATCGCCGAAAGGGTGGATCGCAACAAACCAGAGATGGGCAATGGCTGCTTTGATGAGGGGATCCGGTTCGTGCGAACCGTTAAACCACTCAAGAAAAGTTAACATCTCAGCTTCAACGCGATCTGCGGGCGGAGCAACATAGTGGACTTTCTCATGCCCGAATGCACCAGAAACGATTTCCATACGGCCGCCAGAGTCGTCACGCCAATCGCCGACACGAAGCCTATGACCCCATTCGTTGCGGCCGGTCGGGAATAGGGCCGCATGCCATTGGAACAGTCGCTCGGCCGTCAGTGGTTCCGCGCAATTGATGGTGGCATCGAGCGTGATATGGACGATGCCCTCGATTGAGCGGTTTGGAGTAACAAATCCATCGATATCGATACCTAGGCGCCTGGCGAGCGAGGATCGAACCTGTTGCTCATCCAACTGTTCTCCCTCGATCGCTGATGACTTTACGACGTCATCGGTCAATGCTCGCAGAAATGTCGCCTCGCGGGTACGAAAGCCGAGGCTTTCGACGCGGCCAATAAGTCGTCCTTGATCAAGGCGTACATCCGCAATCCTTGATGTAAGGCGGTCATTATGCCACTCGAAGTTTGGCCATAGGGTGGATTGCCAGATATAGGTCATGTCCCACGATAAAGCTCATTTGCGGAGAATAGCAAGGTTTATCTCCGCAAAATTGCGGAGTTTGTCGTCCGTAATCTCCGCACCCATCCGGAGTTGGGCACTTCAACATCACCGGTTCACCGGTTCTACCACGCGACCGTCACGCTTCTGACTGTTAGGACTGAAACTCATTGACCAAATCTTACTTGTGACAGCCCGGTCCATTATGGTCTGGGAGATGAAAATGCAGACGGATCAATAATGTTAGTAGCTAAAGTGGGCTATAATTTCTGGAAGAATACGATTTTCTATTTGTATGCCGCGGGTTCGAATCTCTTCAACTGCGCCATTACTAGCTCAAAATAGTCCTCTAAGTTGTTCGGTAAGAGACGTGGTCGGCTTAAAACTTCAAAGTCTGATGGTTATCGTAGCGTGACATTTGCATCGTCGCAAATTAAGGCTCTCCGCGACAAACCGTCGTCGCCAAAATGGATTGCCACTTTCCCATATAGCCGTGCATCCACTGATCCCAATCTCATAGAGCCGATCACCACCCATTTTGCGGAGCACGGGGCGCTGGCGATACCGATCCGACCATATAAAAAGATCATACGGTCGTGTTGAGCAACCCATGACATGCGGTATCTCTACACATGATCCAGTTATTCCGCAGCGATTGTTACGCTTTCATAACGTGCTTTTACAAGCAAGGCAGCTTCTGCGATTGCCTGATTTACCCGTGCGTTTATGGTCGGTGAAAGCTCACCTTCTACGAAATCTCGGCTGGAGGTATAGATTGCGGTCGGTGTCACGAAAGCTTCGAAAAATGCAAATAGCGGTCTGAGCTGATGCTCCACCACAAGTGAATGCCGGTCTCCGCCGCCTGTCGCCGTCAGGATGATCGGCTTGCCTCTGAGGTCGGCGGGGTCGAGAAGATCGATGACGTGTTTAAAGAGGCCGGTATAGCTGCCCTTGTAGGTCGGTGAGCCGATCACCAGAGCTTCGGCATCGATGATCGTTTGAACAATCCGCCGCGCATCACCATCGAGATCCGCCACGGATCGTGCCGAGCTCAATGATGCCCCGAGATCCTCGATGTCGAAAACCTGATGCTGCAGGCCCAGTTGCCCGGCCAGCGCTTCGCTGACGTTTTCGACAAAGCGCTTCGTGCTGGATGGGCGCGATGTGTTGCCGGAGAAACCGACGATCAGATTGTTGCTCATTGACGTTCTTTCGAGTGATCTTGGGGAAGGGTGGTTCGCGCCAACGCGTCTTAAGCCGTCTTCAGGATTGAAAGGGCGGCTGGATGTGTCGATCGGTCATTCTCACTGGTTTTCCAACGATCAAAGGCGGCACGTCCGAGAATGGCGACGGACGTATCTTCCTGGGGTGCATGGACGAGAACTGACTGGATATCGCGGAAATGCCGCTCCAGGCCGAGATCGGCGTTGAGGCCGGGATTGCCGATGCCACGAACAGCCAGTTGCACAGCTTCGCGGATCTGCCTGCCGGCGAGGAGCCGGGCCCTTATCAGGTGTTCGGCATCGCCAATATGGCCTGTGAGCGCGCCGAAGATGATCTGCCGGGCGCCGGAGACCAGAAGGTCGATCTCACCCGAAAGCGTGACAAAACGTTCTGTCCGCGCAATGGGATGGCCCAGATTGGCGGGCACACGTTCATGCGCGAAGCGGATGAAGGCTTCCTGAGCCGCTTCGGCTGCGCCGAGATAGATTGCGGTCAGCGCAAGCGTCATTGCCGCATGGCTGCGATTATCCTGCTGCGCAACGGAGGGATCAACGAGTTCCAGCACATTTTCTGCCGGGATTTCAACCTCGGTATATTCGACGTCATGCGAACCTGTCGCCCGCATTCCGAGGCTCTTCCAGTTCTCGATAATCCTGATGCCGGGCAGGCCGTTAGGCACGACAAACGTGCCGACCCGCGCCTGAGCCTCGTCGGTGTGCGCCCAGACGAGAAAATGGGTGAGGCCGTGCGCGCCCGTCACGAAGCGCTTGCGGCCCGTGATCGACCAGCCATTTGCCGTCCGGCGCGCACGCGTGGCCGGCAATCCGCCGCGCGCCGGCGAGCCCAGTTCCGGCTCCACACGGGCGGCGTTCAGCAGCAGTGGCCGATCTTTGGCTCTGGAAAGAAGGTCCCTGTAAAGACCGTCGGGCCAATGATCCTTCGTCGCCTGTCCCAGGTGGGTGAAGATCGTCATTGCGCTGATGAGCGCCACGGAGGGATCGCCGCGCCCAAGGGCCGCCAGAATATGGGCCGCGGTGCTCAAGGTTCCTCCCGGGCCGCCGTAACGCGTGGCCACGGTGCTCTCCAGAAGTCCGGCCTGATGAACGGCGCGAATGCCGGTCCAGGGAAACTGACCGGTCTGATCCGCCTCCGGTGCGGCTTCGGAAACGGCGCGCACAGCGGCGTCAAGTGCGGTGGGATCGTAAGACATGCGGATAACGGCTTTCTGGAAGGTCGAGAGGCGGGATCATCCGTTGCGGGCGTGGATGATCCCGGTCTTGGAGGAAGAGGTGGGCAGGTCCGACGGCCTGGCCGGACTGCCGTGATCAGGCGGCTGCCTTCTTCTTTGCCTCTTCACGTTCGCGAATGCCCTCGCGGACGAGAGGCAGGATGTATCGTCCGTAGTCGACGGCATCATTGTAATTGTCATATCCACGGATCGAAATCAGATCGGCGCCGAGATCAATATAGTCGAGAATGGAGTCGGCGATTGTGCGCGGCGATCCGACCAGAGCGGTTGTCGCGCCGCTTGCATTGGTCGCGGTGACGGTCGGATACCAGAGCGCGCGGTCATGGACATCGCCGCGTTTGGCGATATCGAGCAGGCGCTGGGAGCCGATATTGGCGGGGGGTGTTGCGTTGACCGGCGCGCGCGAAAGGCCCCTCTGACGGTTCTCGTTCAGACGGTCGAGAACCCTGTGCGCCTTATCCCAGGCCAGTTCGTCTGTTTCAGCCACGATTGGCCGGAAGGTAACCCAGATGCGCGGGCGATCGGTTCGGCCTGCTTTTGCGGCTTCGGCATAGATGCGGTCAATCTGCTGCTTGGTTTCAGCCAGCGGCTCGCCCCAGAGCCCGAAAATGTCGCACAGCGAGCCACCGATACGATAGGCGGCATCTGACGAACCACCGAGCGAAATCGGGATAAGACCGTTGGTGGGACGCACGGCGCTGCGAAACTGCTTGAACTGGTAATATTTGCCGTCGAAATCGAAGGGCTCGGTCGAACTCCAGGCAAGGCGGAGAATGCGGATATATTCTTCCTGGCGTTCGTAACGCTCTTCCTTGTTGAGGAAATCTCCTTCGCGCGCCTGCTCCTCGTCGCTTCCGCCTGCGATGAAGTGGACGACGACGCGACCGCCGCTCAACTGGTCGAGCGTGGCGAGGGACTTGGCCGCAACCGTCGGATAAACGGTGTTGGGCCGGAGCGCGACGATGATCTTGATGTTCTTCGTATGCGCAAGCACGGTGGCGCCCAGCGTGAAGGGATCGAACGAAGAGGAGGAATAGGGAATGAGCGTGTAGTTGAACCCGTAGTCGTCCAGTGCACGCGCATAACGTTCCAGGAACAGCGGATCAACCGGAGCATCAGGGATGGGGTTCAGATCATTGGACTCGTTGGGAAAGCTGACGCTGATGAATTCCGCAGCCATGGGAGCTCCTTGGTGTTTCTGAGTGTCGGGTAAAAGCTAAAGCCGGTGTGGCATATGAGGAAGACAGGTCTTTCTATTTCTATGGAATATGTAGAAAATATTGCCTGACTATCCTGATGGTCTAGAACCTTAGATTGCCGCCCGTTCCGGCCCTTCGTGATCGGGAGCAGGTTTCCACCCCAGAGATGGAGCAACCGTCGTCGCAAGATCGGTGAGCAGTCGTATGTTTTCGGACAGTCCGAAAGCGGGAGGCAAAAAAAGAACGAGCTCATCTGCGGCCGCCAGTCCCGGATCGCTCAAAACCGCCTCTATGACTTCTTCCGGTGTACCTTGAAAGACCGGGGAAATCTGCGCGCCAACAGGCGGGCCGGCAGGGGCCAGCGCACCCTTCGGGCGTGAGGCGGCAATTCCCACCGTGCGACGCTCAAGGTCGTAAGCCGCGTATTTCTCACGCAGCTCCGGGGTGGTGCCAACGAGAATGGAAGCGGCAACAGCGACCGGGGGTGGCGTCGTCTTCCAGATGCGGAGCCAGTGGGTGCGATAGGCATCAATGATCCGCGCCTGATATTGACCGAAAGTCTCGCCTTCTGCCTGATCGTGAAGGACGGTCCCGGAAATCAGGCCAATCCCAAGTTCGGCGGCCTGTATTGCTGAATCGAGGCTGGCGGAGCCTTGTCGGATACGGCTGCGCAAGGTTGGGCTATGAGGGGTCACCCGCAACTCGGCTCCCGGAGGTGCACCAATGTCCCGCTCGGTAACAGTGTGCAAAACATCACCGGCAATGGCGGCGAGGAAACGCGACTGGCGTCGCTTTGCCTCTGTGCGGGCATCGGTATCGACGGTTCCGAAAACGGCATCGAACGCGCCGTTGGTCCCGGTCGAAATGGCAAGTTCAAGCCGACCGTCGATCAAGAGGTCGGTTGTTCCCGCCGCCTCAGCCAGGAGGATGGGGTCCTGATAACGCATCGGGATGACGGCGGAGCCAAGCGTGATGTGCCGCGTATGCTGGCCGACTGCCGCAAAGAAGGGTAACGGGGAAGAAAGATAGTGGTCGAAGTGACGCTGATAGGCCCAGCCTGACTGATAACCCAGCCTTTCCGCCTGCCTGAACAGCTCTATGCCCTGTCGCAGCCCCTGTGCCGGACCGTCATCGTCGTTGAACGACACGCGCGTATTGAAACCCAGCCGCTGTTTCGGTCGAAACAACGCGGGAAGGTCGCGGGAAGCTGCTGCAATATTCATGCGAGTTGCTCCTTCCGCAGAGCGCGCTGGACAGCGGGAGCGCGAACCGTTCCGGCAATGCCCGACGGGATGGAGTTCAGCAGCGACGCGGTATATTCGTGTCTCGGATTGGCGAATATCTCGGTGACGGCTCCATGTTCGACAATGCGTCCCCGCTGCATCACCGAAACGCTGTGCGCAAGTTGCCGGACGAGGGCGAGGTCGTGCGAAACGAAAACATAGGTCAGGCCGAGCTTCGCCTGTAGCGACAGCAGAACCTCGACGATATCCGCCTGAACGCTGACATCGAGTGCGGATGTGGGTTCGTCCAGCACGATCACATCAGGCTTGAGGACCAGCGAACGGGCGATTGCCACACGCTGACGCTGCCCGCCGGACAGGGCCGACGGTTTACGCTCCAGGAGGTGCTCGCTCAAGCCGACATTCGCGAGAGCTTCCTGTACGCGTTCGGATCGCTCTTTCGGCGTCCCGATCTCGAACCGGTCGAGTGGTTCACGGACAAGCTGCCCCACCTTCCACGTCGGGTCGAGGGACGTAAACGGGTTCTGGTAAACCAGTTGAAGATGCCGCCATACGGACCGCAGCGAAGCGCGGTTTTTGTTCGTGACGGTCTCGTCGGCAACCGTAATCGTGCCGCTTTCCGGCTCTTCGAGCCCCAGCAGCAGGCGGATCGTCGTCGTCTTGCCGGAGCCGGATTCGCCGACGAGGGCATGAGTCGTGCCCGCCGGAACCGTAAACGAAATATCGTCCACCGCAGTCAGGGTTTTGCCATCGACAGTGAAGCGTTTGGTGACGCCGCGGACGGCGATCTTTGGCGACTTGTCGCCATCAAGGAGGCTGAACCCCGGATCGCGGAATTTGGCATAGCGCTCCGGGTTGAGCGCGGGGACGTCGCCATGGAGTTTTTTGGCATAGGGTGAGGAAGGGGAGGAAAAAACCGCGGACGTCCTGCCTTTCTCCTGCACGACGCCGTTCTTCAGCACGACGAGATTATCCGCCCTTTCGGCCGCTATTGCGAGATCGTGGGTAATAAGAAGGAGGCTGATGTTCAGCTCATCCCGAAGACGGGAGAGGAGATCGAGGATGCGCTTCTGGATCGTTACGTCGAGTGCCGAGGTCGGTTCGTCCGCCACCAGCAGTGCAGGGCGCGGCAATATTGCCAGAGCGATCAGCACGCGCTGCAGCATCCCTCCGGACAACTGGTGCGGATAGGAATCGTAAACCCGTTGCGGATTGTCGAGACCCACCTTGGCGAAGGTTTCGAGAATAAGTGTCCTGCGGATCGCTGGATTGGTCTCTTCCATCAGCGCTGCCGCTTCCAGCGCCTGGGAGCCGATTGTTCTCACAGGATTGAGAGAGTTGCCGGGATCCTGCGGCACGAAGCCGATTTCACGGCCGCGAAGCGGCCTGAAGCGGCGTTCTGGCAATGCGAGAATGTTCTGCCTGTCGAAAATAACCTGCCCTGTGGCGTTTGCGCCGGTGGGGAGAAGCCTCAGCACGGCTTTCGCGATGGTCGATTTTCCAGAACCGGATTCTCCGATGAGGGCGAGGCTTTCGCCACGTCCGATTTCGAAGCCGACATTATGGACGACCTCCTGCCGTCCGTAGGACACGGCAAGATTTTCGACCTTGAGAAGGGGTATCGCGTGTTGTGGAGACGCAGCCCCGAACTCGGGAAGGATTGGCGCTGTTTTCAGTGCGATTTGCGAAGCCATCGGCTGATCCTGTTGACAGAGAGGACGGTCACGATCGTAACGAACGCGGGCGCATAAACGAGCCAGGGCCATTTGAGGTAGTCCTTGCCGATTGAAATCAGCAGGCCCCAGTCGGAAGAAGGCGGAGGGTCGCCGTAGCCGAGGAAGGCGAGGCTGGCGATCACCAGAATGGACTCGCCGAATTGCAGCACGGCAAGCGGCAGCATCGAGCGGGACGCATTTGGAAGGACGTGTCTGAGAACGATGTAGCCGCGCGAGCCACCCGAGAGAAAAGATGCCTCCACGAAGGTCGCCTGACGTGTCTTGATAACCTCGGAGCGTGCCACGCGGGCGAAGAAGGCAATGGCCGATATGCCTGTCGCAATCGCTGCGTTGATCGTTTCGAAGCCGATGGCCGTGACGATGATGACCGCGAGCAGGAACTTCGGGATGGAGAGCAGCACGTCGACAAAACGCGCAAAGACGATATCCACCCAGCCGCCGAAAAATCCGGCGAGCAAACCGATCACACCACCGATGAAGACACCGATGACGACAGCGACCAAAGCGCTCGATACGGATGAAGCCGTGCCATAAACGACCCTTGTATAGAGATCACGCCCGAGATGATCGGTGCCGAACCAGTGCGCAAAACTGGGCGCAAGAAGCTTGTCGGCCGGGACACCGTTGATCGGGCTCTGGCTGGTGAACAGTTGCGGCGCAATCGACCAGGCGACGACGATTGCGATGACGAGGAGGGAAAGGGCAACCGTTGGAGTAAGGTTGAGAGCTCTCAGCTTCTCGAACGGATTGCTGCCGGAAACCGGGCTGGAGATAAGGCTCATGGTTTGGCCCCCGTTTCAAGGCCAAGCGGCGTGTCGTCGATGGTTGCCAGACGACGTTTCCGGCCAACGATAATTTTCACCCGTGGATCGAGCAGCGGATAGAGAAGATCGGCGATGAGGTTGACGACGACGAACACCACGGCTCCAAGCGAGACGATGGCCTGCAGGACGGGCAGGTCCTGCGTGCTGACGGAGCGCTGGACGAGACTGCCGATACCGGTACGGCCGAACACGGTTTCCGTGATCAGCGAGTTGCCCAGAAGCTCGCCCACGGTAAGGGCGATAACGGTCACCACCGGTAGCGAAGCGGGCTTGAGCAGATGTGTAGTGAAAAGTCGTTTCGGCCCGATGCCGCGGCTGCGGGCAACCGCCGCGTAATCCTGTTCCGCTTCATGATCGAGATTGGCGATCAGCACTTCCGCGATCTGTGCGGAAAACGGTATGCCGATGGTGATCGCCGCAAACAGCGTCGCCCAGAAGCTGTCGGGCTCGATGACCCGGAACAGCCGGAGCTGAAACCCGAAAAGGTGGATCAGAAACAGGCCGATGACGAAATTGGGCGTCGACAGGAACAGCGAAGGGAATGCCCGCAGCAGCCCCTGCCCATATCGTTTCGGCACGACCTGTGTGCCATAGGCAACGGCGAAGGCGAGGATCAACGCAACCGTGAGCCCGGCGGAGGCCAGTACCAGCGTCGATGGCAGCACCTCGGCGATCAGGGTCGAGACGGGTCGATTGGAGCGCATGGAGATGCCGAGATCGCCCGTCAGGAATGCCGACAGGGAGTGCCAGAGCTGCACGATGATCGGCCTGTCCAGCCCCTGTGCAGCAATGATTTCGGCGATTTCTTGCTCGGTGAAACCGTTCTGCGGGTTGCGCAGAACGCTGGTGATCGGGTCGCCAGGCAGGACGCTGACGACGACGAACGTGAAGACATAGGCCAGAAGGATGACGACGATCGCCTGGCCGAGCCGCTTTGCGGCGTAGGTTAGGTAGGCATTGCTCATGCCGTCACCTCCTTGACGTTACTTGGTGGGCGCTGGCCTCATTCGGCAATGAACGCTGTGTAGTAGCTGGCGTAAGCGACGCCGTTATAGACTTCGCCCTTCAGCTTCGGCGATTGCACGTAAATGCGCTGGACGATTTGGGTGCGTGGTATGAAATAGCCCTGTTCCAGCACGTATTTTTGCAGGCCGTCCAGAAGAGGCTTTCGTTCCTCGACCGAACCCGCGCCGGCGATTTTGTCACGCAGGTCGTTGAGCTTTGCATCACGCTCATCCAGCGCGAACCAGTTCTCGCCATTGTTGGCGTTGGTCAGGATGCTGGCGACCGTGCCGGCATCGATGAAGCTGCGCGTGACTTCATATGCGGGAACTGCGGCGCCACCGAATTTGACCTTCTCGCCATAGGTCACGACATCATAAGCCCTGATGTTGACCTTCCATCCGAGCCTGCCAAGCTGCTGGGCAATCAGTTCATCGACGGATTTCGAAGTTGCCAGATAGGGATTGGAATGGATCGTCAATTCCAGCGGCTTGCCGTCTTTCACCCGAACGCCGTCCGCGCCCTTGGCCCATCCGGCTTCGTCCAGAAGCTTCTCCGCCCTGTCCGGATTGTAGGCGAGGAGATCGCTATGATCGGTCGCGCCGGGGACGTTGCTCTGGATGAACGACGTCGCAAGCTTCCAGTCCTGCGTATAGACGGTGTCGATGATTTCCTGGCGATTGATGCCTGCCTGGAGTGCCTGACGCACCTTCGCATCATCATAGGGTTGAAGCTTGGTGTTGACCGCCCAGCCGTTGACGAAGCCGAGATAACGCGGCGTCGCGACGGTAAAGCCTTCCTCCTTGAGTGATTTCAGTTCCTGGGGCGAGGCGTTATAGGCGACGTCCGCCTGACCGGACTGAACCGAAGCGACGCGAAGGGATGGTTCCGACACCAGCTTGTAGGTGATGGTATCGAGATAGGCGGGTCCGGTATGGCCGACTGCGGCGGGGCCCCAATTATAGTCCTTGCGCTTGACCAGAGTGACATGGTCGCCCTCTTTCCAGGACTCCACCACATAAGGTCCGCTGCCGGCGGTTTTGCTGAGGTCTGCCTGCTGGCTGGCAGGCTGGGCGATGCTTTTGGGAGAGATCAGGATGGAACCGTGATAGCCAAGGGTCGGAATGAAACCGAGCGTGGGCTTCTTGAAGACTACCTTGACCGTCGTGGCATCGACCGCTTCCGCGTGATCATAGGTCTTGGGGAAAAGGCCGATCGGGTTGATCCCCTCGTTCTTGCGGCCGGCATACCAGATGTCGAGATTGGCGACGACGGCCTTCGCATCAAGCGGTTCGCCGTCGGAGAAAGTCACGCCGCTTTTGAGGTGCAGGGTGAATTCCGTTGCGGTGTCGTTCTGCTCCCAGCGTTCGGCAAGCCAGGGGCTGACCTTGCCTTCGGCATCGACGTAAAGCAGCTTATCCGTAACATGACCCCAGATGTGGCCCTGGAAACTGGAGATGGCGCTGTTGTTGGGGATCCACGTGTCGCCCAGTGAATCGATCAGAAACGTGATGTCACCGCCATCGCGCGGCGTATCTGCCGCCAGTGCGCTCAGAGGTGCCAATGTCGATAAAAACAGCGAGGCCGAGACCGCCAAGGAGGCTGTGAAACGCAGCCGGCGACGCGACAGGGAGAATGAGAAAGAACGTTTTGTCATGGTATGATCCTGATAAATTCAAAGTTTTTTTCGTTGCAATTTCTGCATCTACTGCGGACGGACTGCTGCTGCCATCGGCACAACGCACGTCAAACCGTTGCCGCACCGGCTTTTCAGCCGGGCGGGAGAATGCTGGAGTTCATTGATGATCGGGTTGGGCGTCGCGGGGTTAGCGAGCGGCTTCCGGAAGCCTGCTTGGCTGAGGAGCGCGCCCGCTTCTACATATTCCAGTCATGACGCGGTCCCTCGTTGCGGTGTTCATCTTGCCCATAACCTAGCAGTCAGGCGTGAGGGAGAAAGACTGGTTGTTCTTTTTCTATCGATTTAGTGAATTATTTTATCGCCATTTTGCCGACAGTTTGGATTGGTGTTTCAGGCGCCCTTAAATTGCCGTCTCGCGCCGGTGATTGATGATGGCCCGGCGCCGAAGATGCCGTGTCACGCGGGGCAAATGTCATGACTTCGAAAATCCTGACCGGCGGCAAATCACCGGTAAAAAGCTCAATCTCCACCCTGGCGATCTGGCCAGTCGACCCCTGAGACAGTTTCGAAGTGCCGATGTCGCGGGTCAGGATATTGGGGTTGCCATGGATGCAGATGGCATTGTCGTCAGCGGAATCCTGCGGCTCGAACCATGCGCCGGTGGCAAGCTGCATCACCCCCGGCATGACGTCCTCACTGACGATGGCGCCAGCGAGGCAGCTGCCGCGCGCATTAAAAAGCCTGACGACGTCGCCGTCAGATATTCCGCGGGCCGCGGCATCGGCCGGATGGATGCGGACAGGCTCCCGATCCCTGATCTTGGTCGAACGGCTGAAATCGCCATAGTCCAGCTGGCTGTGCAGACGTTGATACGGCTGATTGCAGACGAGGTGCAGGGGATGCAGGCGGGCGTCATCGGGCGTCTCCATTCTTGGGGGATACCAGCGCGGATGACCTTTGCAGTCCTCATAACCGAAACCCTCGACCGTTTCGGAATAAATCTCGATCTTTCCTGAAGGTGTCGGCAGCGGCTCCGTCCCGGGACCCTGAAGGAAAGCGCGCGCCGGGCCACCATCGTCGGGTTTAACCGGAAGAAGCAGTTCCCCCCGCTCCCAGAAGGTTTCAAAATCGGGCGCGTCGTGGCCGCCCGCAGCAAGCACCTGACGGGTCGTTTCGTACAGGAAGGCGAGCCATTCTCTGCTGCTGCGGTTTTCGGTAAAGGCATCGAACCTGCCAAGTTCCCGCGCAATCCCGGCGAATATCTCATAATCGTCGCGTGCTTCGCCGACAGGGGCGATCAGGCGCTTCATGGCGATCATCAGGGGATCGCGATCGGCGGCGCCGATGTCGTCACGCTCAAGCGTGGTCGTGGCGGGCAGCACGATATCGGCATGTCGCGCGGTCGAGGTCCAGGCGGACTCGTGGACGATGATCGTTTCGGGACGCCGGAAAGCGGCCCGCAACCGGTTGATATCCTGATGATGGTGAAACGGATTGCCACCCGCCCAATAGACAAGCCGGATATCAGGATAGCGGAGTGCGTTTCCATTGTAATGAAACTCGGTGCCGGGATTGAGCAGCATATCGGCGATGCGCGCACAGGGAATATAGTCCGGCACGGGATTTTTGAATTGCTGCAGCGTTGGCAAGGGAACGGCGGGAAGGTTCTTGCCGATATTGCCCAATGCGCCAAGGGAATAGGAAAATCCGCCGCCGTCCAGTCCGATCTGGCCAAGCATGGCGGCAAGGACAATGCCCATCCACACCGGCTGTTCGCCATAATCGGCCCGCTGCAGCGAATGGCTGACCGTGATCAGGGTTCTGGAACTGGCCATCTTTCGCGCCAGCTTGCGGATCGTCTCCGGGTCGATGTTGCAGATCGCGGCCGCCCATTCGGGGCTTTTATGCTGGCCGTCCTCCCTGCCAAGAAGATAGTTCTCGAACCGATCATATCCAGCCGTATAACGCTCCAGAAACGCCCGGTCGTGCAGTCCTTCCGCGACGAGGACATGAGCAAGCCCGAGCATCATCGCCGTGTCCGTACCGGGAATAATGGGAAGCCACTCGGCATTCAAATCACCCGGAAAATCGTCTGCCAACGGGCTGATGAATGTGAAATGCGCACCGCGAGCGCTCGCGCCGGCCAGTTTCTGCCGTACGGAATGCGTGCTGATCCCTCCACCGTGGACATCGGCGTTCTTGATCGCCATTCCACCGAAGGCGAGCACCAGCTCGCTGCTGCGTTCGATCGCGTCCCAGGTCACGCTCTTGCGGTCGAAGCTGTCATACGGTCCAAGCACATGGGGGATTATGACCATGGCAGCGCCGGAACTATACGTGTTGACGGACCGGACATATCCGCCAAGGACGTTCAAAAAGCGGTGAATCTGGCTTTGTGCGTGATGAAACCGGCCGGCACTCGACCAGCCATAGGAGCCGCCGAACACCGCGCTCGGGCCATGACCGTCATAGACCCTTTTCAGCTCATCCGCGACCAGCTTCGTCGCTTCGGCCCAGCTGACCTCGACGTAATCGTCAGCGCCGCGTCGCTGCGCGTGGCCGGTCTCGCGTTCAAGCCAGCCCCGCCGGACGGCAGGCCGTTTGATGCGAACGGGGCTGTCGGCAATCGCTGGAAGATTGCCCAGAAGCGGTGATGGATGCGGGTCACCGGGGTGGGGCTCTATCTCCAGTCGCCCATTTGCAAAGCGTCCGGAGAATGCACCCCAGTGGGAACTGTGAGTCTTGAAGGAATTCATCGCATGGCCTCACGATCATGGATTGCAACGTGGCAATTCTATTTCGGCAGGATTTTCCCCGGATTCATGATGCCGGCAGGGTCGACCGCATGTTTGATGAGCGCCATCAGATCAACCGCGTCGCCATGTTCCTCGCGCAGATAAGCGATTTTCCCGGTGCCGACGCCGTGTTCGCCGGTCGAGGTACCGCCGACAGAGAGGGCATATTGCACCATCTTCTTGTTGATGGCCGCCACTTCGCCGAGCTCTTCCGCATTGCCGGGATCGACCGCGAAGACGACATGATAATTGCCGTCGCCGACATGGCCGAGAATAGCCGCCGGCACGCTGCAATCCTTCAGAAGTTCGCGGGTCTTTAATATGCAATTGCTGAGCTGGGAGACCGGGACACAGACATCCGATGACCAGCCTTTGGCGTTTGGCCTCTGCGATACGACGGCATAAAACGCGTTATGCCTCGCTTTCCAGAGACGATTGCGCTCTTCGGGTGCATTGGCCCACTCGAAATCCTTGCCGCCATGTTCCTCCACGATGGCGGATACCATGTCGACCTGTTCCTGAACGCCGGCGGGTGAGCCATGAAACTCGAAAGCCAGCGTGTCCTCGATCTCCAGGTCCAGCCCGGAATAGGCGTTGACGGCCCTGATCAGGCCACGGTCCATAAGCTCCATGCGGGCGACCGGGATGCCCAGCTGCACGACCTGAATGGCTGATGCCACCGCCTGTTCGACGTTCTCGAAAGAGCAGAGCGCCGCCGAGATGGTTTCCGGTATTCCGTAGAGACGAAGCGTTATTTCGGTGATGATCCCCAGCGTTCCTTCCGAGCCTACAAACAGCCGCGTCAGATCATATCCGGCGGAAGATTTTCTGGCGCGACCGCCGGTTCTGATGATCTGACCGGTCGGCAGCACCACGGTCAGCCCGAGCACGTTTTCCCGCATCGTTCCGTAGCGGACGGCATTGGTGCCCGAAGCGCGGGTTGCGGCCATGCCGCCAATCGAGGCGTTTGCGCCAGGGTCGATGGGAAAGAACAATCCCATGTCGCGCAGATATATGTTCAACTGCTCCCGCGTGACGCCGGCCTCAACCGTGCAATCCAGATCCTCACTGCTGATACGGGTTATCGTCGACATCCGCGAAAGGTCGATTGAGACCCCGCCATTGACAGCCGTCAAATGCCCCTCGAGCGAAGTGCCGGCGCCGAAAGCGATGACGGGCACCCCTTCCGCTGCGCATAGCCGCACGATCTCGGATACTTCGGAGGTGGTTTCAGCGAAAGCGACCGCGTCGGGAAACACGGCTGCATGATGCGCTTCGCCGCGCCCATGCTGCTCGCGCAATGTCAGGGACGTTGAAAGACGCTCCCCGAGGAGGTCCCCCAGGGATTGGATGAGAGAAGGGGATAGTTCAGGCATAGGAAGATTCCGTGGGAGCCAGGCAGCAAAATGCCACGACAGACTTACAAACGTTGAAGGCGAAGCGCGCGCCCGGCGGAACGCCAGACTGTCTCCGCCATCTGGCGGTGATATCAGGCGGCGAGCTTTTCGCCCCTGAGATGACGCTCTAGGAATGGAAGGCTATCCTGCCCCCAGTAGAGTTCATCCTGATAGCGATAGGTCGGCACGCCGAACACGCCGGCTGTCCTGGCGGCTTCGAAGCTGGCCTTTTGCAATGCTGCAACCGCATCGCTTTGGCCGTGTTTGTCGAGCGCTGCAGCATCAAAGCCTGCGGCTGTCGCAATGGCCCCGCGGACATCTGCGTTGCCGATGTCTTCACCACGAACCCAGAAGGCCTCCTGAAGCGCAACCGCCAGCTTGAGCCAGTCATCGCCCGTCTCGATCGCCGCCGCGACCATCAGGCCGGCGGGTGCGGGATCCGAGAGAGCTGCGCGATTGTCGAAATTGAGCACTTTTTCGCGCAATGCCGCCCAGCGCTTCAGATCCCTGATCCAGTAGGCGCGTCTGGCCTCTGGCCGGTTTCGTGAATAAATGCCGCCGTTCTCCTCGATCAGCGGAATGACATGAGGGCGGATCGCGGCACCCTGTTCTTTCGCCAGCGCAGCAAACGGTTCAAGACCGATGAAGGCCCAAGGGGAGCCGATGCTAAAAAAATAATCGATCGTCTTTGTCATTATCTGCTGCTTTCAGTTGGGTTGATTGGTGGAGGCGGCGGCCGTGTCGAAGACGGAGAGAGCACAGTCTCGCGCAATCAGCACTGCTTTGGGATCGCGTCCGACGGCGACGGTTGCCAGTGCCCCTTCGTAGAGAAGGGAGAGATGGGCAGAGGCAATCTCCACCGTGCTGCCGGCTCTTGCCAGGACAGCGGCAAACACGTCCCTGACCTTCGCCTTATGGGCACGCGCAACGACCACGACGCGTTCGGATTCGCCATGTTCCGCAACCGCAAGAGCGAAGGCGCAGCCGCGAAAATCCGGGCTATCGGCCTTTTCGTGGAGTTGCTCGAAGATCAACCGGATCTGCTCCTTCGGAGCCATGTCCTCCTCCAGTACCTTCTGAAGCGAGTATATCACTCGCTCGTGCCGCGCCTGCAGATAGGCCGCAACTAGATGATCCTTTGACGGGAAATGCCGATAAAGCGTCGCCTTCGCAACATTTGCTTCTTCGATGATCCGATCTATGCCGACGGCCCGGATGCCCTCGCGATAGAAGAGTGTGCCAGCGGCGGTGAGGATATGGTCTGATATGGCTTCTCGCATTATCGTTTCACACTGTCGTTTCAAAAGTCGCGCTGATACGGATTGCCGGTCATGAAGTGACGGCAGGACTGGCATGCGCCGCCCGGTCCGGGGCGGCGATGAGAGACGTGATCGCATCGAGCGGCAGCGGCTTTGAAAACCCGCCCTGATGTGCCAGCTTTCCGGCAAGCGTTTGCACGGCTTCGTTATAGGGCGTCGGAACGCCGTGAATCCGGCCCAGCAGAACGATTTCGCCGTTGAGGAAATCCACTTCGCTCGAGGCTCCGCGCCTGAATCTCTGCCAGGTCGATTGCTGGCCCGGGTGAATTCCGCTGTTCGGCGCGACCCGCCAGTTCGAGATGTCGAGGCTTCGCTCGGAAGGCGAGGCAAGGGTGTAGCCTGCCGCTTCCAGCACATGGCGGGCCTCATCCACCAAAGCCGTGCTGATCCTGTCGTTCAGATCGGCCGGACCGTCGAACAGTTCCAGGGCATTGCGAACGTTGTGAAGGAGCTTTGCTGCTTTCCATCGGCGGATATCGTCGCTTGGCTCAGCAAGATATCCCGCCCTGTTCAGGTCTGCCGTGACCTGCGCGGTCACGTCATCCTGCCCGAGCGGAAAGCGCCCGACTGTCACGATGCCCAATTGCGGCTCGCCGCCAACCACCACCTTGCCGGTTTCGGTGAACCGCGCCGGGGTCAGAATGCTTGCGCCATAGACCCTGGAAAATGTTCTCAGGGCATTTGCTTCGGTCGCCAGTCCATTTTGAAAAGTTACGATCGGAAGATTTGCCGCCGCCGGTGTCGTTGTGTTCGAGACGCTTTGCCAGGACCAGAAGGCGAGCGCGCTGACGGCATCCTGCGCTTTCACGGTGAGCAAGAGGACATCATCCGGCGTCAATTCCGGAATATCTGTCAGGTCGAAAACCCTCAAATCGATCTGCCGCGTCTCCGAGGGGCGCTGAAAGGTGAGGCCATGCTGCCTGATATGGCTGATCTGGGCGCCCCGTCCGAAAAGTGCATAGTCAATGCCGGAAAGTGCGAACTGCGCTGCAAGGCTCGCGCCCACCGCACCGGCGCCGATGATAACGTAACGTGGCATCTGTCGTTTCTCGTCTTGTCTTTTTCGCGCTCCGGATTTCCCGGAGAGCTTGGCTGCTGATAGGTTCGGCGCTCTGTGCGGATAGCAATTGAGGATCGCGGTAACACACGGTTCAAAAGCACTCTGGGACAGATCGTAAAGCCTGCGAGCAGTATGAAGGAAGACCGGTCATTCTATATCTACTAATTTTGTAGAAAATCAGTTCCCGAAATCGGCGATTTCGGGAGAGATTGCGCTGCCCCTGGCCGGCGCTTCGCATTGCCGAGCCGGAGGCGCGTCAGCGTTCAATACCGTCAGCCGCAACGGAGTTTATTTGATGCCGAAACCGAGGCGACGCAATGTCTGGCTCAGTTCCGCGCGGCCCTTCAGCGCGGCGGCGTTCTCCACACGTTGGGCGATGGGCGCCGTCCAGCCGTTTTGCTGCAGGCCCTGTTTTTTCTGAAACACCTTCAAGACCTCATCGTAAGAATTGAGATCGTCGCGTGCCGGTTCCGAATAGGTTTCATGAAACAGAATGGATGATTGCGACAGGCGCGGTTTGACATCGGTTTTCACCGCCGGGTCGGGATAGCCGACCGTCAGGTCAAAGACGGCAATCGTCGCGGGAGGCAGGTTCAGTTCGCGGGATACGTCTTCCGGCCTGTTGCGAATGCCGCCAACGTAGCAAGAGCCGAGACCGAGTGAATCGATTGCGGCAACGGCGTTTTGCGCGGCCAGCCGCGAGCTGCCGGTTCGATTCCTATGCAAGAGCTACTGGGTTGGTAGTAGCATGCTTTGCGGCTTAACGTGGTCCCAGACACCATGCTTTCGGAATGCCTTAAACCAGACAAATGCATGGCTCATCGCCGAGGAAACCCTTGACAGAATGAGGTCACGAAAAAGCTGGGACGCGCGTGCACCTTGATCTACGCATTCCGACGCATGGGTTTACGCCTCAGTTGCCCCTCGGTTTAACAGAGACTGTTGCGGTCCTCCCCGCAATCAGGTTGACCGACTTCGGAACGTCGTCGATCTCGATCCGCACCGGAACCCTCTGGGCCAGACGGACCCATGAAAATGTCGGAGCAACGCTAGCTAGCGAGCCTGCAGAATCGCTTCGCTCACGATCCTCAATCCCGGCGGCAACACCTGCGACATGGCCGATAATCGGTTGCTGTTCTCCCATGATCTCGATCTTCACGCGATCTCCGACGTGGATCCGCGGGAGTTTCGTTTCTTCAAAATACCCCGCAACGTAGATGGCGTCACTTTCGATTAGCACCCCGACCGCATTTCCGGCGGAGACATAGGTGCCCCGACGTAAAGGGAAGTTCGTGATTTTGCCCGAGACTGGCGCTTTCACGGTTGTCCGGTCAAGGTTCAGCTTCGCCAGATCAAGGGCGACGATCGCCGATTGGTAAGCGGCGTCTGCCTGGTGCCGCAGGCTTTCTGCGTGCTGCCGCTCCTTGAGGCTGGCGGCTTCTTTAGAGGCGAGCAGTTGATATCGTTCGAATTCGATCTTCGCCAGATCCGCTGCGGCCTTACTGCTCCGCACTTGGGCCTCTGCCTGGCGTAGCGAGAGTTCGAAACGGTCTGCTTCGATCCGAAACAGGGGCATCCCTTTTTCGACTTGCGCGTTGTCGGATACTAAAACCTCTGTGACGGGTCCCGACACATCTGGTGCCAGACGAACGATATCTGCCCGGATGTGAGCGTCGCGTGTCCACGGCGCTTCCATGTAGAAAGACCACAGGTGCCAGCTTAGTACCGCTGCGCAACATGCCATGGATAAGGTCAACAGGGCTCTGCCCAAGGTGATGGTAAAATTTGTCATGTCTGCAACCAGTTGAGAATAGCGGAAAGCACGCCAAGGAGGGTGATATAAAGCGCGAGGTTGAACAGCGAGCGATGCCACACCGCTGAATAAAGCCCCAGCCTGCCGAACACCGGTATGAGTACCCGGAGCAGACCGTATGCACACACCGCGAGCGCGGATAACCAAGGCAGGAAGACACCATAGAGGTCGAATTGTCCGGTCACTTGGCATTCCTATTCGATGGGGAGGTTGTCGAAACCGGAGGATCCGTCTCCGGTGCAAGGCACAGACGAAGAGCGGCCGCGTGCACCATGAGTTCCGTGTCGGCGTCCGTTACGCAGAGGTCCGCGGTTGAAAGAATAAAGGCGTCCAGCATACCAAGTGCACGCTCCATGGCCTCGCCACGCTTGGCGGGCGTCATCCGATACAAGAGCTCCAACGCCGAGAAGATAACTTCGGCCTGGACACAAACAGGTATCGAGGCTTCATCTAAGCGCACCTGCATTGCCGTTATGTGCAGCCCCGCGCGCAGGTCCCTTATCAGGTCGGCATCGGAGGTGTCGGAGGTGGCAGGGAGTTTCGCCGCCCTGACTGCAAACATGCCTGCCACGTCGATGACGTGATGGCGCGTGACATGCGCGTCGGCATGCTGGCCCGCCGCGATCCCGGCAACATGCGCCCGTGTCACTGAGAAAAGCCTCCTGGCATTCGTCTCTGCTCTCACAGATCGAAAGATGCCGCACACCACGATCGCCCAGACCATCCCAAGAACAGTCGCGGTAGCCGAGTTTGCAAACGTCATGAAGTCGCTGCTCTGGTGTGCCTGAAGAGTAAGAAGAAGTGGAAAGTTTATACAAAGGCCCATGCCGACGATCGCAAGCGAAGGCACGGCAAGGCAAATCCCTGCAGGTATCAGGAAGAGGCCTAGTGCAGCGACAAGCGGCACAAAACCATCGATCGCCGGAAGGATCGCGAAGGCATAGACGGACGCAGCGATGACCGACCCTAGGGTGACGTACACGAATTTGCGCATGGCTGGCACCGGATCGTCCATCGTCGCCAGAAGGCAGCAAAGTACGCCTGAAATCTGGGCAAATGTCATGCCATCGGTCCATCCGCTGGCGATCCAGAAGGCGATTGATGTTGTTAGGCAGATCGCAACCGCCAGTGCCGAAAGTAACGCCATGGCGATGTCAGCGTGCTGGGCTGGGATGTTTTCCCGACACGCGAAGCGACCAACTGCCCTCGCTGCATTCTCTTCCTTCAAAGCGTCTCGAAGCGACTGATACTCATGAGAAACTTGAGCAATATCTCGCAAGTTCCGCGAAACATTGGCAAGAAGAAGCACTTTCCATGATCGAGTCGCTTCGACAAAGGCTGGCGCCTCGGTTTTGATCCCGAAGAATTCCGGGGAGCTTAATGATGTTGATCCGATCGCCGCAATCATCGACATGGCCTGCTCCGTGCCCGGAGTATCGAGCCTGGTCAATACCCTTCGCTGATCCTCGAGTTCGCTCAACAACGGAAGAATGGCGACCATGCGGTGCTGCAGTGACCTCACAAGCGAAACGGCAGCTCGATATCTCGACCCGTCATATCGAAGGTGGACTGTGAACGACCGCAGGTCCGCCGCTTCTGCCGCCAAGGCGTATCGTTCCGCTCTGTTTCGGGCTTGATCCGCCTTGGCGGTTGCAGTTGCCGCAAGGAGCGCCTGCGCCCTTGCCATCCAAGCATCGATCCGCCCGAGCAGTGCAGTGCCGACATGGACTGGAAAAACAACGTGGCTGACGATCGAGGCACACAGGATCGCAAGTCCGATCTCCTCGACCCGCGCAACGACAGTGTCAAACGTGCTTGCCGGCGCCGTGACAAGTGGAAATCCTGCGAGAAGCACGGTGTATCCGGCCAGCAGGGAAATATAGCTGCGGGGTGTGCGGTCAAGAAGGCTGATGAACGTGCATCCCGACACCCACAAGATAATCGCTGCGGAAAGCAGTGCGGGTGAGTTCACGAGATTTGGGACCATAATGATGGTCGCCCCGCCCCCGATCAGCGTTCCCAGCAGTCGATAGAATGATTTTGATGAGATGGCGCCCGAAAAGGGATGAGCAATGATGTAGACGGTTGAAACGGCCCAAAACGGTCGCGGCAGATCGAACCTTATCGCGATGTAATAAGCAAGCATTGCCGCAAGGAACGTAAGCCCACGGTGAGGGCCGTCTTGCGAGCTTGATGCGAACATCGGAAGTCCTAGTGCAAACACTAGGAGTAGTCCTATGACGAAGCATCCGATTGAAGTGATCACGTCTGTCGAGCGCCGTCGGCGCTGGTCTCGCGAGGACAAAGAGCGGCTAGTTGCAGCCTGCCTTGAGCCTGGTGCGGTTCTTTCCGAGATTGCCCGTGCGGCCGGCATCCACGTGAGCCAGCTCTTTCGGTGGCGCAAGGAACTCTGCCGAATCGAGGAACCGAGGCCTGATACGGCGAGCACGTTGGTGCCCGTGATCGTGTCGGAGGCCTCGCCGGCAGTCCAGCCCGCCGCCACGGAAACGCCAGTCGCGCCGCAACCCCGTCGGAAGCGTAGCGATGTGACGATTGAGCTGGGCCGCGGTCGCCGTGTCCGTGTGGACAGCGACATCGACACGGAGGCGCTCGGTCGCATTCTCGACTGTGTGCTGGGTCGGCGATGATCCCGGTCCCCGCTGGTGTGAAGGTCTGGCTGGCGACAGGCCATACAGACATGCGCAAGGGTTTCCCTGGTCTGTCACTGATGGTGCAAGAGACGCTGAAGCGCGATCCGATGTGCGGACACCTGTTCGTCTTCCGCGGTCGTGGCGGTGGCCTGATCAAGGTCATCTGGCATGATGGCCAAGGAGCCTGCCTGTTCACGAAGAAGCTGGAACGTGGACGCTTCATATGGCCATCGTCGGCCGATGGGACGGTCGTGATTACCCCTGGGCAACTCGGTTATTTGCTGGAAGGGATCGACTGGCGGATGCCGCAAAAAACCTGGCGACCGACGTCGGCCGGATAAGCAAAAACGCTGGAATCGCTGGATGGAATATGATTCCATCAGGTCATGGACGATGCGGCTGAACAGCTTCCCGACGACCTTGCCGGCGCACTTGCGGCCCTGGCGGCGGAGCGTGCTCTGCGGATTGCGGCCGAGGCAGAGGCCGCGACCGCCAAGGCAGAGGCCGCCAGCGCGAAGGCGCTCGTATCGCATTCCGAGGCGCTAATCGCGCGGTTGAAGCTGGAGATCGAGAAGGTCCGCCGCGAGCTCTACGGCAGCCGCTCCGAGCGCAAAGCGCGGCTTCTCGAACAGATGGAACTGCAGCTCGAGGAGCTGGAGGCTGATGCTGGCGAAGATGAACTGGCGGCGGAGATCGCAGCCAATGCCTCGACCGTCAGGGCCTTCGAGCGCAAGCGACCATCACGGAAACCGTTCCCCGAACATCTGCCGCGCGAGCGCGTCGTCATCGCTGCCCCGACGAGTTGCCCCTGCTGCGGCTCGGCCAAGCTGTCGAAGCTCGGTGAGGACATCACGGAGACCCTGGAGGTCATCCCGCGTCAGTGGAAGGTCATTCAGACCGTGCGGGAGAAGTTCTCCTGCCGCGAATGCGAGAAGATCTCGCAGCCGCCAGCACCCTTCCATGTGACGCCGCGCGGCTTTGCCGGCCCGAACCTTCTGGCGATGATCCTGTTCGAGAAGTTCGCCCAGCATCAGCCGCTCAATCGCCAGAGCGAGCGCTATGCCCGCGAGGGGATCGACCTCAGCATGTCGACGCTGGCCGATCAGGTCGGCGCTTGTGCAGCGGCCCTGAAGCCAATCCATTCGTTAATCGAGGCCCATGTCCTGGCGGCCGAGCGACTGCATGGCGACGACACGACCGTGCCGATCCTGGCGAAGGGAAAGACCGATACGGGCCGCATCTGGACCTATGTCCGGGATGACCGGCCGTTTGGCGGGCTGTCACCGCCTGCGGCTTTGTTCTACGCATCGCGAGACCGGCGACAGGAGCATCCCGAACGCCACCTGAAGACCTTCTCCGGCATTCTGCAGGCGGATGCCTATGGCGGCTACAATCCGCTGTTCAAGGTAGATCGCGATCCCGCGCCTCTGCGCCAAGCACTTTGCTGGGCACATTCACGCCGCAAGTTCTTCGTGCTGGCCGACATCGCCGCGAACGCCAAACGTGGCAGCAAAGCTGCGCCGATCTCGCCAATGGCATTGGAGGCCGTCAAACGGATCGATGCCCTGTTCTATGTCGAACGGGAGATCAACGGTCTTGCCGCCGAGCAGCGTCTGGAGCGCCGCCGCAAAGACAGCCAGCCACTCGCCGAAGAGCTGCATGATTGGCTCCAAACCGAGCGGGCAAAATTGTCGCGCAGTTCTCCCGTCGCCGAGGTGATAGATTACATGCTCAAGCGATGGGATGGCTTCACGTCATTCCTGGAAGACGGCCGGATTTGCCTGACGAACAATGCTGCCGAACGAGCGCTCAGAGGCTTTGCGCTCGGCAGGAAGTCATGGCTGTTTGCCGGATCGGATCGTGGTGCTGAACGTGCGGCGTTCATGGCGACACTGATCATGAGCGCCAAGTTCAATGACATCGACCCGCAGGCCTGGCTTGCCGACGTCCTTGCCAACATTGCGGACACGCCGATCAGCAGGCTCGAGCAATTGCTGCCGTGGAACTGGACACCCAAGACGCTGAGTGCTCAGGCGGCCTGACCTGCGGCCTTCGCCGGATGCTTACCAAGGAACGTCTTCAATGAAAAAATCACGTTCCCGGGGGTGACAAAGGTTCGAGCGCTCATAAGTCATCCACCGGGTGAGCGTCGACCTGCGTCGCGCCTCTGTCACCCCTGGAGGTGGTCAGTCCATAGAGTTCAGGCGAGACGTAGCAAAAAAACGGTGTCGCTAAGCATGCATGCATATAAGCATCCGACAGATCAGCGCGTGAAACGACCGACGGTGTCCGTGATCGGCGGGCAAACCAAACGCCAACTCTCTCAAGGAAGGTTTTTACGGCCATTCGCGCGATAGCTATGCGGCTGGCCCCGCGACCCACGCTGTCTGGAAGCATGATGCAATGCTTGGAATCACACGTCTGAGGCAATCGAATTTCTGTCTGAAAGATATCAGACCAGTATCCAGGCTCATGATGTTGCACCGACATTGTCGTTCTCCGAATTATCTGGAATGACTCTATCGACAAAGCCTGTTGATGAATTTAGATATCCTCTCAAATGATGACTAAATTCCACCATCCACCTTTATCCCTTTCTGCAGCCTTGGACGACCACGACCTAGAAAAGTCCGCGGCGCGAGTGCACGCTGTGAGGATCGATGTATCCCAGAACGAACGGGAGGCACCTGAACACCGCCACCAAAAAGGACAGCTTGTCATGGCCTCACGGGGCGGCGTGACCTGTCGCGTTCCAAGCGGGATGTGGATGGTGCCGCCCCATTGCGGCGTCTGGGTTCCCGGTGGCATGCCGCATAGCAACGTGGCAACCGCCAACGCCCGTTTGTTTTTTCTGTTCATCGAGCCGGGCGCTGCCGATCTGCCGGATCGGTGCTGCACACTGTCTCTATCACCGCTCATCCGGGAACTTATCATTGAGATGGCTAGTCAGCCTGCAGCAGTGACCGCAGATTCAGAACTCATGGCAACACTGCTTCTGTCGGCATTGCCGCAGATGCCGATAGAACATCTTCATCTCCCGCTTACAGATGAGCCCCGGCTTGTGCGGATTGCATCAGAGCTGGCCGACCACCCTGCCGATCGCAGTACGATGGCGCTATGGGCAAGGCGGGTCGGGATGAGTGAGAATTCGCTCGCACGTCTCGTCCAGCACCAGACCGGCCTCACATTCGGTCGTTGGCGACAGCAGCTGCAATTGATCGTCGCAATCCGTAGCCTTGCGGCCGGGTCGACAGTTCAGCAGGTTTCGGGCGACCTTGGATATGAATCCGTGTCTGCGTTTATCACCATGTTCAAGAAAGCACTTGGCACATCGCCAGCCAGATATTTAGGTAACTTTGAGCGGTAGCATCATGAAATTCAGCTATCACCTGAAAGGGGATAAAGCATGTTCACCCACGTCATGATCGGCAGTAACGACTTGGAACGATCCAGAAAATTCTACGACGCAACCTTTGTTGCCCTAGGGGGCAAGCCCGGCGAGATGGATGCGAGAGGTCGACTGATCTACGCTCATGAAGGAGGGCAGTTGATGATAACGAAACCGATCGACGGGAAGCCGGCGACCGCTGCCAATGGCGGAACGATCGGTATTGCGGCGACGACCCCCGACCATGTCGTGGCATGGCATGCCGCTGGTGTCGCACATGGCGGCATGGCAATCGAGAACCCGCCCACGGAACGTCCAAACGGTGCGTTCGTCGCATATCTTCGCGACCCCGACGGAAACAAACTTTCCGCGCGGACGCATCAGTTGAAATGAGGTTGCTCAGCGTCGCGCCTAGTGATCAAGGACGGGAGGGTGAGCGGGCGTGTAGCGTGGGTCTGGATCGCCTCTAAAAATACCGAATCGGAGGTTTTGCATTCCCAGCCTGAGTAATAAAGAGAATACATGCAGTCAGCATGTCGTCGGTATGTAGCTTCCCAAACCTGATTGATGATTTTGGCGGCTATGCGACTTTGTCTTGCGGCAGGAACAGATCATAGTGCTGCTACACGACGTCAGGCGTATCTTGAATGGCATAGCAACCGACCCGGGATTCACCACAAAGCGCCGCAGGAGGGACGTAAGTCCCAACCGGTAGCTGATTTAGGCGCCCTGTCTAGAAGACCTATCGGGGAACTCCCACTCCCGATCATCCGTTTATAACGATCCGCGATCTCGCTCCGGTGATACGAGACCTTTGGTTTCTCCAACCGATGAAGTGGAACTGATCATGCCAGGCACCAGTCAATTTGAACTTTCACGCCGGAATTTACTTATCTCTTCTGCCGCCACCGTCGCTGCCACCACTGTCACCAGGGCAGCGGCAGCCCAGTCCGCAGGAGAAACCATGAATCACATGTCAAACGTATCGCTGAAGGTCAACGGGCAAATCCGCGACCTAGAGGTTGATAATCGGACGACCCTTCTCGACGCTCTGCGCGAGCATCTTCACCTGACCGGCACCAAGAAGGGGTGCGATCACGGTCAGTGTGGGGCGTGCACGGTGATGGTCGGTGGACGCCGCATCAACTCGTGCCTTTCGCTGGCCGTGATGCACGATGGTGACGAAGTGACGACGATCGAGGGTCTCGGACAACCCGGCAATCTGCACACGATGCAGGCTGCGTTCGTCAAGCATGACGGCTTCCAGTGTGGCTACTGTACGCCAGGGCAAATCTGTTCCTCCGTGGCGGTGCTCGAGGAGATCAGGGCGAACGTCCCGAGCCACGTCACTGGCGATCTCAATGCGCAGACCACGATTAGCGAGGCGGAAATTCGCGAGCGGATGAGCGGCAACATCTGTCGCTGCGGCGCTTATTCCAACATCGTCGAGGCCATCGTAGAAGTCGCGGGGACAAAAGCATGAAAGCCTTCACCTACGAAAAGGCCTCATCTATTGAGGCTGCAACCAAGGCGGCCGTCTCGAACTCCGAGGCAAAGTTTATTGCCGGTGGCACCAATCTTCTCGACCTGATGAAACTTGAGATCGAGACGCCGACACATCTGATCGACGTGAATGGTCTCGGTCTCGACACGATAGAAAAGACGTCTGAGGGAGGCCTGCGCATTGGAGCGCTGGTTCGCAACACCAACCTTGCCGCCGACGTAACCGTCCGGCGCGACTATGGGCTCCTGTCACGCGCCTTGCTCGCTGGCGCTTCGGGCCAGCTTCGCAACAAGGCGACGACCGCAGGTAACCTCTTGCAGCGCACACGCTGTCCATATTTCTATGACACCGCACAGCCCTGCAACAAGCGCTCGCCGGGAAGTGGCTGTTCCGCCATCGGCGGCTTCAGTCGCCAGCACGCCGTGGTGGGGGTGAGCGACACCTGTATCGCAACGCATCCGAGCGACATGGCGATCGCCATGCGCGCACTCGATGCGCTCGTCGAGACCGTAAAGCCGGATGGCAGCCGCCGAACAATCCAGATCGCCGACTTCTATCGCTTGCCCGGCGATACGCCCGAAATCGAAACGGTCCTGGAGAAGGGCGAGTTCATTACCGCAGTGGTGCTACCGCCGGCGATCGGAGGAAAGCATATCTATCGCAAGGTCCGCGACCGAGCTTCCTACGCGTTCGCGCTGGTCTCTGTTGGTGCAGTCATTCAGCCGGACGGCACAGGGCGGGTGGCAGTTGGTGGCGTCGCTCACAAGCCGTGGCGCCTCGAAGCTGCGGACGAGGAACTCTCCAAGGGAGTAAAGGTCGCAGCGAACGCTCTCCTCGCCGACGCTCATCCTACCGAGCAGAACAAGTTCAAGATCGATCTCGTTGAGCGCACACTCGGCGCCGTGATCGCCGAAGCGAGAGGATGATCGCCATGAAGTTCGATACACCAGCAACCACCAATCCAATCGACCAGCTGAAGATGGTCGGCCAGCCTGTCCACCGCATCGACGGCGAGCTCAAGACGACTGGGCAGGCGATGTACGCCTATGAGTGGCATGATCCGAACATGCCTTACGCCTACGGTTATCCCGTGGGATCGACCATCGCCAGGGGCCGCATCATCTCGATGAATGTCGATGCTGCCAAACGCGCGCCGGGCGTGCTTGCCGTGGTAACGACACTTGACGTCGGCAAACGCGAAAAGGGCAAGTTCAATACCGCGAAACTCTTCGGTGGCGATGAGATCCAGCACTACCACCAGGCAATCGCCGTAATCGTCGCCGAGACGTTTGAACAGGCACGAGCAGCAGCAGCCCTGGTGAAGGTCGACTACACGGAAGAGCAGGGTACGTATGATCTCGCCGAGGCGAGGGATTCGGCGGTCAAGCCGAAAGACGCAGGCGGTGCTCCACCAGATACCACCGTTGGAGATTTCGAAGGTGCGTTCAAGTCCGCCGAAGTGACGTTGGACGAGACCTACACGACCCCGGATCAGTCGCATTCGATGATGGAGCCGCATGCATCCATAGCTGCCTGGGACGGTGATGAGCTGACGGTTTGGACGTCCAGCCAGATGATCGACTGGTGGCGGTCCGACCTCGCAACGACGCTTGGTGTCGACAAGGAAAAAATCCACCTCATGTCGCCGTTCATCGGCGGCGGCTTCGGCGGCAAGCTGTTCCTGCGTGCCGACGCGGTTCTGGCCGCGTTCGGTGCAAAAGCAACAAAGCGGCCCGTAAAGGTCGCGCTGCCGAGGCCGTTTCTCGTCAACAACACGACGCATCGTCCAGCGACGATCCAGCGTATCCGCATCGGTGCGGGCCGCGATGGAAAAATAACCGCAATCGCCCATGAAAGCTGGTCCGGCGATCAACCCGATGGCCAGCTTGAAACGGCTGCCATGCAGACGCGGCTTCTTTATGCGGGCGAGAACCGCATGACGGCGATGCGGCTGGCGACGCTGCACCTTCCCGAGGGCAACGCCATGCGCGCGCCCGGCGAGGCGCCGGGACTGATGGCGCTCGAGATCGCCATCGACGAAATGGCCGAAAAGCTCGGCATTGATCCGGTGCAGTTCCGTATCCTCAACGACACGCAGGTGGATCCGGAGAAGCCAGAGCGCCCGTTTTCGCATCGCGATTTTGTCGGTTGTCTCAAGCTTGGAGCGGAACGTTTCGGCTGGCGTGGACGAGTTCGTCCTGGTTCTCGTCGCGAAGGCAACTGGATGATCGGTTTCGGTGTCGCGGCCGCATTCCGCAACAACCTCCTGGTCCCATCGGGCGCACGCGTGCGTCTGGACAGGGAAGGGGTCGTCACCGTTGAGACCGACATGACCGATATCGGAACCGGCAGTTACACGATCATCGCCCAAACCGCTGCGGAAATGATGGGGCTGCCGATCGGCAAGATCGCGGTCCAGCTTGGTGATTCTCGCTTTCCCGTATCCGCAGGCTCTGGCGGACAGTTCGGCGCGAACTGTTCGACCTCTGGCGTCTATGCAGCCTGTGTCAAGCTCCGGGACGCTATTGTCCAGAAACTCGGGTTCAATGAACAGGACGTCGTCTTCGAGGGCGGTCGGGTCCTCTCCGGTTCGCGCTCGGTTTCTCTTGCCGAAGCGGCGGGCGCCGAAGGACTAGTGGCCGAGGACAAGATCGAGTGGGAGAAGCTTTCGGACAGCCATCAGCAGTCGACCTTCGGAGCGCATTTCGTGGAGGTCGGCGTCGATGCGGCTACGGGCGAGAGTCGAATCCGCCGCATGCTTGCGGTATGTGCCGCCGGCCGCATCCTTAATCCGATCACGGCGCGCAGCCAGGTGATTGGTGCGATGACGATGGGTGCTGGTCTGGCGTTGTCGGAGGAACTTGCGGTTGATACCCGTCGGGGGTTCTTCGTCAACCATGACTTGGCTGGCTATGAGGTGCCGGTGCATGCAGACATCCCGCACCAGGACGTCGTGTTTATGGATGAGACCGATCCGATTTCCTCGCCGATGAAGGCGAAGGGCATTGGCGAACTCGGACTATGCGGCGTCTCGGCCGCGATCGCGAACGCGATCCACAATGCGACAGGTATTCGCCTCCGGAACTATCCGATGACCCTGGACAAGCTGATCGGCGGCCTGCCTGACCTTGCGTAACCATGCTCGGCGTCAGGCTGGCTTTGACAGGAATAAGGTCTATGAACGTGTTGCTGGATACGACGGAAATGCGGGCTCCAAGGAGATCATCGACTAGCGACGATCCTTTGGACATCCTGGAGTTCGCCATCGCTTCTTTTCGGCACGGCGGGGCAGCGCTCGCAACGCTCGTCGAAATCCGGGGAGGCGCCGCCCGCGCTCTTGGTGCGCACGTCGCCGTGGCGGCAAATGGTAGCTTCTGCGGCTATGTTTCCGGCGGATGCGTAGAAGCGGCGGTCGCCTCGGAAGCGATCCTGGCTATTGCTGAAGGCCGCGACCGGAACGTGGTCTATGGCGACGGCTCGCCGTTCTTCGATATCGTTCTTCCTTGCGGAGGCGGGATCACGGTTGCCATTCACGTGCTGCGCGACGTCAAGGCGCTGGAAGGTGTTATAAACGAAGTACGACATCGTCGGCCTGTCGCACTGCGGTATTGCCCGAACAGCCAGACAGTTGCCTGCATGGAACCACCTTCACGGGCGCGTTGGATGTGTGGACGGTTCGAGACAGTTTACCGCCCCAGGACCAGAATCGTGGTGTCTGGTTATGGCGCCGAGGCACTGATGGTGGCAAGAATCGCGGAGGCGGCGGGACACGACGTGACAGTCTTGGGCAACGGCGAAGCATGCGATGGCCGTTATCCAGCGATCGACCCGTTCACCGCCATCGCGCTTCTGCACCACGATCTTGACGCGGAGGAGCGGATTCTGAGACGTGCACTGCGTTCGAAGGCTTTTTACATTGGCGCCCTTGGAAGCACGCGCACCCATCGGAAGCGTGTGGAGTGTCTGCGGCGCGCGGGGTTTTCGAAAGCTGAGATAGACCGCATCAAGGCGCCCATCGGATTGTTCGGGCCGACCAAGGACACTACGTCGCTGGCATTGTCAGTCCTTGCCGACGTTGCCGCTTCTAGGCTGACCGCATATGCATAAATACGAGCGGTGTGACCAGATAGGCGGACGTCTTACGATTGCCGTGCTCGTCCTTGCCGCAGGGAGATCGACCCGCACCGGTGGCTGGCACAAGCTGTTGGCGACATTCGATGGCATCCCGCTCATTCGGAGATCAGTTCTAGCGGCGAGTGGGTCAGCCTGTGATAACGTGGTCGTAGTGACTGGACATCTGGATGACGAAATCCGTTCCGCGATCAAGGATATTCCGGCACAAGTTGTTCACAACTCGGACTTCGAGTCAGGAATGGCAACGTCGATCATCGTCGGCCTGCGGGAAGCGATCCGTTTGCGGGCCACCGGGGTTATGATCTGTTTGTCCGACATGCCCGATATCACGAGTGAGCATCTCGATCTCCTTGCCACCAAATTCCGACAACGTAATGGAAAACCAATCGTCCGGGCTGTAGCTGCCGGCGAACCTGGCCACCCGATAATCTTTCCTGATTGCACGTATCCGGAGCTAGTGAAGCTGGCTGGAGATGTCGGCGCGCGCGCGGTGGTTCGGCGCCATAGGAGGTCGATAGTCGACGTCGAGATCGGACCAGCAGCCACGACCGATCTCGATACGCTCGAGTCATTGCGCGAAAGGGGCTGGTTGCCCGCCCAAGGTTGAAAAATCGGGTGCGTCCAGTTCCTGTCGCGTTGGTTGGGATTCAAAGGTTGGGTGGGAGAGAAACGTCACCGGTGTCATTCCGCTCAGGAGTGCGGGTTCATGATCAAGGGCCATGAGTCCTTGCCTAGCAGAGCATCCAATCTTGCGAAAAAAGAATGCCGGCCGGGATAAGTCTCATTGAGACAGCCTGGAAAGCAGTACAATTTTTTTATTGCAAATCTTGAATCCGAAAATCGTCAAAACCAAATCGATTGCCGCCAGCCACTGAAATAAGGGCTGGTATCGCCGGGAGCGCCGCTTTTGGCATTCCCGTACCATGTTGCTTCAAGGAGGATATGGCTATGGCAACATCTTACGACTTCGCACCGCTGTTCCGATCGAGCGTCGGCTTCGACCGGGTGTTCCATCTGTTGGAAAATGCTCAGCGCGCCCGCTCAATCAGCGACTGGCCGCCTTACGATATCGTCAAGACTGACGACGATACCTACCGGATCTCAATAGCGGTCGCCGGCTTCACCCAGGACGATCTCGATATCACCTTCCAGTCCAACCTGCTGACTGTAACCGGCAAGAAACATGAGGTATCTGCCGTTGGTTACCTCCATCGCGGGATCGCTGGGCGTCCATTCGAACACAGGTTCGAACTTGCAGATCACGTCAGGGTGAACGGAGCGGACCTTAGAAAAGGCCTCCTGTCGATCGAGCTTGTTCGAGAGATTCCGGAGGCGTTGAAGCCTCGAAAGATATTGATCCAGAGCACGCCTGCGTTGACGTCCGCCGTTCCGGCGCAGATCGAAGCACAGAAGGCCGCTTGATATCCAGGCTCGTCCAGTAAGCAAGGGTGCCATTGCGATGGCGCCCATCACCATTCCGGGTTGGGAAGGAGAGACCAATGAAACCCGATATGTTCAGAAAACCTGTCACTATCCTTGTCGGCTTAGGCTTTCCTGTGGAAGTACGCGGCGTAATGGATGCCTACCGGCATCTTGTCGAATGGCCGACCTCGTTCAGAGACACGGCACACTCGATTGCACTAAAGGCTTCTCAAGCGGCGCTTCGCGGAGAGATCGAAGCGGAGACCGCGCGCGGCTTGTTTGCCGCATTCGCCGCGAAGCATGATCTTCTGGCCCCGCAGTTGCCGGTAATTAGCGCTTCTCTCATGCATGGCGACAGCGGTCCCCATATAAAGTGAGGACCTGCCCACAGCAAGCGGCCTGCCACGAAACTACGGGTTCTTACGCTGCTCGAGCGATGCATAAATCGCATCCATGCCGACATGATTGCCACTGAGAACTGACCGGGCGTTGGAGTGAACCCCTCGGCCTGGACCAGCGAGGCACTTCAAACTAAGCCGCTTGCTGGGCGAGTTGAGTTTCAAATTCTGCTGGCGACCTATAGCTAAGGGCCGAGTGCAGCCGCTTGCATTGTAGACTTCTTCGATGAAGCTGGGCAATCGCTCGGCGACGTCTGCGAAGGTTTCGTACCCGGCAGGATGAATGCCCTCTATTTTCAGAGTCTTCATAAAGCTCTCTGCCTGCGCATTGTGATAAGGGTTGCCAACGGCACTCGTGGATCCCTGTAGGGCTGCCGCATCGAGTGCTCGTCGATAGGTCTCATTTGCGTACTGGCATCCGTGGTCCGTGTGGTGAATGCAGCCAAGCGGAGGCATTCTGTTCTCGATGGCCGAATGTAGTGCGGCCAGCGCCAGCGGCGTATCCGGCCGTGTCGACAGGCCATAGCCGAAGACTTTCCGGCTGCAGGCGCCGAGAATGACGGCGAGATAGCAACAGCCGATGGCGGTGCGGATGTAGGTGAAGTTGGCCACCCAGACCCGTTGAATATGCATACAAGTGTTGGTCGGTAATGGTAGCGCTTTCTTTGTATTGAAAATGACATTTAACAAGTTTAACGACTCGCATGCGGAGTTGGGGACATACCCTCGGCTGATACGATTCCCGTCAGACCGGTCGCCATCTCCGCAAATTCAAATTCCAGTTGGACCCCGCAACCGGGATTTGCCGACTATGTGATATCCGGCCTGAGCCTACCAAAAATTGGTATTTGGTGATGCGTCGTTATCGAGATCACGGTCCACAATCTTATAATTTCCTTTATGTATTTCAGGGAATTTCCTGGTCTGTGTCCTAATCCAACCGAAACACCGAGTAATGTCATCGGCTTCGAAAACTGGACTTTCCTCGCCAGCGCATTTTAATATTACGATGTACCGCAATCATCGCTCCATTATGAAATACTGAAATAAATAAATACGTGTATAGATTTTATTGGCAATTTCGCAACGAATGCCTTCGGTGCAGTAAATTTTACCCTATCTGAGTAGTTTAGAAACCTCCCGATGTACACTTTGAAGCGGCGTTGCAGAATGGCCTGCTGCCGAGCATGAACCTCAGCAAAGATGGAATTCCCCCCCGCGACCCGCCCCAACGGGGCGGCCCCCGACCGGCCGCAAGTTATGATGGTTGCGCCCTTCCGTAACCGGTAGACGCGGCTATGCCAGAACGGGCACCGCGCCAAACTCCAGGCGTGGCAGCCGCGCGAAATTCCCGGCCGGGTTGCCGTAGCTGACATTCACCATGAAGTTGACCTTGATCGCTGTGTCCTCGAAGAAGCCACCATCTTGGCTACGCTGTCGCGCGATATGTTGAAATGCTGCTGCCTGCCGCTACGTCATCCCTTCGGAAACAGCCAGGCGAACCCACAGATAAAGTTCCACGGTATAGATCCCCTGTCCCACCTGCGCTCATTGCAGAAAGAAAATAAGTGGCCGGTTTTTACTCCGCTTGCGGACGGATTATTCCGCCGCGACTGTGGCCGACTTTTCCACCGCCGAGGCTCACGTCACGCGAGGGTCTTGCTTTCCTGCGTCTCGGGCGGCTCGAAGAGGGGCGGATAGCTTATTCGAAGGCTTGCCACTGATCCCGCCTGCGACGAGGCCCGCCTGTTCAGCTTGGTGAGATCGATTCCGAACCAAGCAGCGCTTCCGGGACTCGGAACCTTCCGTGTGGCCAGCCAGTTTTTGTCGGTGAAGCTAGAGGAACTGACCATGCCCAAGAAAATTTCGGTCCCCTCCAAGACGACCGACCCTAAAGAGCAGCCTGTCCGCCGTTCTGACGACCAGGTGGCGCCCGCCGAGCCGGACGATCGCCAACATCCGCCGCGAGATACAAGAGAGACGCCGGCTCCGAACCCAAACGACAAAGGGCTTTCGAACAGGGCGCCTGAATAAGTCGGAAACCGAGACGGACTTAAGATGCGCGATCGGTAAGAGCGTCGGCTCCCTCCTGCTCGACGCCATGCCCTGAATAACGTCCCAAGTTTGGGATCACCACAGGTTTGCCCTCAATACTTGAGCAAATCAGTGCGTGAAACCTATGTGCCTGATTTAGTGCATTTCACGCGGTGGCCGCTGGTTCGATTCCCTTCAAGAGCTAATTGGATGAGAGTCGTTTATCCGTGAACCAAAGTACGCCGGATCGTAAGCTGAAGTCCGGACTTGAACTTTTAGACACCCGGCGTGATTGTGAGAGACGGACAAATCGGAGAAAAAACTCTCCGGTCCTAACTTAATCGGTGTTGGAGTTTACATGATCAGAAAATCGATAATGGCGGTATCGCATGCGGTTCTTGCCGTACCCAATCCCCTCCGCGCCCAGCGACGATGAGCGGACGACGAAGTAATTCTACGCTTTCGGTCGTATCGATGCCCTCTACCAACCATGCAGCAAAATAAGGGAAATGCCGCATTGGTTTCCTGCGTTGTAGCTGCCCGATGGAAATTTCGCACAAGGATATCGCCTCGGCCACTTCGAGGCCGAGGCGAGCGCAGAAGTCTGTGAATGATTGGCCCATGAATTGACAAAACTGAGTTAACAAAGGCGCGAGATGATGATGCCAAAAATGCAGATTGTATTAGGGCTCGTCGTGGCCAGTGTTGTGGCGCTGTCTGGACTGGCTGCACCTGCTATAGGTGCTTCGAGTATTGAACAGGGAATAGATTTACAGTTCACGCCACCGAAGGGTCTTTGTCAGGTCGATCCGTCACGCTCGAAAGCAGACCAGTACCTTTGGACTAGTCTTCCTGATAAAAAGACGCCGAATTGACACATACATTGTTTGTCGATTGCCTTCCGCTGGAACAGGCGCGGAAAGGTGATTTTTCGGGTAAAATGCCAACGAATGTGATTTTTCTCGCAGTGATTCCGCGTACAAAAGACCAGACACCTCCCATCCCATACAATCTGAAAGATTTATTGTCGGCTTTGGTAGCGAGGGACGCGCCGCGTTATAAGGACGCAAAGCCGTTTTTTGGGTCGCGGAAAGAGACAGCCGACGTTTTCGCATTACTCGGCAGCGACGAAAACGGCGTGTATTACGGCATCCGAAAATTTGACAAATCCGGCAAGGAAATAGGAGGCGGCATTTCGATTTACACGATGATCGAAACATCCCCCATCCTCATCTGGGTGCTCGCTTTTGAAAACACGATTGATGAAGCCAAGTTTGACACGGCAAAGCAGCTGGCCGCACAATTACAGGCTGAAAACAGCCGCCCCGTATCAGTAAATCTAAAGGAGCTGCCGCACTTGGCAAAAAAGGTACAATCCTGCTTCAACGTGCCCGCAGGAATAGGGGGAAAGGCGGTTGTTTCATTCAAAATTAACGAGGCGGGCGCTCTCGAAGGAATGCCGGTGGTTATCGAGCAGGGTGGTGGCGAAGCAAGCGAGGTCATTGGTAAGGCAGCGATAAGGGCGCTTCAAAAATGTCAGCCGTACCTGGAATTCGGTTTGCAAGGCCAATTTCATCTCCCGTTTGTAATTCAATAGGTGGAGGGTTCCATGACATGTGGCATCTAAACCTTGCATCCTATAGCGCGACAGCGAGTTAATTCCAGATAAGTCGGAGTAGAAGATGAGCGGCGGTGGCCGACATATGGTTGGCGCGAGTTGGCCATGAAAATCGGCTTGGGCAGGGTCGTATTCGCGAGGAGCAGCTTGTGGAATTGCTGGAAAAGCGTTTGCGAACGACAGGAAGCCTGTTGCGCCCGGTATGAACGCCGGGGCATGATCTTCAACTGGCTGCATCCATCCCGCAACGTTTACTTTCGGACGCGGCGGTCTGATCCCATGGACGATGACGAACCGGAGAAGAAAATGAGGAACGCAGGGCGTGCAAGTCCGCTTCGGTATCTTGAGGTATCGACCATCGGCAGTTTTTGCGCTGCATTTTTGAGTTTCGGGGTGGCCACGGCGATGCCGGCGGACATGACGGCGGAGCGCCTTCTCAATATTTGTGAAGCGCCCACCGTGCAGACCGCGATGACCAAGGGTGATGAACTTGGCTGGCCGCGGCTGACCGATGCGGAAACAGAGGAATGGCGTCGTAGCTTCGTCGCCTATAATGGCGGTTCGGTGGACGTTGTGGGCTGGCGGCACGAGAAGGCCGGCGGAGCCGAGTCATTGTCTTTTTGGATTGCCATTGGTCCGAACGGACACAAAGCATGCGCATATTCCACACCAAGACCTGCCGGTTTCCTGGATGCGTTATCGGAGAGGCTTGGTGCACCGGATAATCTCGACAAGAATGACGCAATCGAAAGTACGACAGCCTGGTGGAAACGAGGTGCGGTCGAGTATTCTTTTGTTCAGGTAGGTTCATCCGCCGTCATCAATATCGGCTCAAGTCGGTGAGGTCGTGGCGTATACCCGCAGGTAAATTGTCACGCAACCCGACAGACCGCCCCAAAATGCGAGGCGTAAAAGGTTTCAGGTTTTTCGCGAGATAATATCGCTGGAACTGAAGGCGAAGATCGCAATCATCAAGAAGCTCAATGCGGATGCCACTTGGGCACCCCATGATTGACTTTGAGCGACGAGCATACTTCCCCAGCTAGGTTCAGGCGGCGACACACCGAGTCCGAGAATGTCCAACAGGTACGACAGGTGGGCTATTTCTTTTGATTGCCAGCAAAAGCGGCCGTCAAGCCAAGACCGATATACACGAAACCACTAACCCAGCGTTCAGCCCTTAGGTACGCGGGACTGCGCTTCAGCCACTTGCCAGCCGTGCCGGCGGCAAGCGCGTAGGAGCTGTCCGTCAGAACGCCAATCGCTGTGTAAACAAGCCCGAGAAAGGCGATCTGCATAGCCACATGGCCACGGTCGACCTCAACGAACTGCGGCAAGAAAGCCAGAAAAAACAGTGCTGATACGCCGAGCCAGCGGATGATTGCATCCAGGCCTGGCCGGAGCTGTTTTTTCAGTTCTGCCGTCAACTCGGCTTCGATCCCATAGGCCTGACCGATCATCCTCCAGTCGATATGGCCATTCAGAAGCGGGGGCGATTTTCGGTAGATGATCAAACTGGCCAGATAAGGCCGAATATTCTCCAACACTCGCCTGGATGCGATTGGAGCGATACGAAGCTCGCAGAATTCCGAAATTTTTCGCTAAAAATGACGTGATGAAAGATCGTTTTTGGGCATGCTCATTCCGTTTCTCTCGGCACCAGTGCCGAGGGCGAGCGGGAATAGGGGGCGAGCTTTAACAAAGGATTTATCGGGCGTGTCACTTCTAACGGCGCATAGTTATCGTACTCGGCACCTACGCCGTCTGGACCAAAGCTCAGGAGACCAATGTCGGCGTGTTAATTAAGCGGGCTTATCTAAGTCTGTCGATTAATTAAATGAAATGCGTCTTGCTTAAATAGCGGGCGCAGCTGATATTGGGTTATGTCTGATTCCGAATCCAAAAACCGCCTGGGTCGTTTCGTCGAGACGGTTGCTGCCAGTGAAACAGTGCGGGCGTTCGTGCCCCCACCATTGCCGCCCGAGCCGGTGATTGATGTGCTTTCATAGCTAGAGCGCCTCAGCTTGGCTGAGCGCGCACTAGGACGCCTGAATGGTATCACAATGCTGCTGCCGAGACAGGAGCTTTTCCTTTATATGTATGTAAGGAAGGAAGCCGTTCTTTCCTCGCAGATTGAAGGCACGCAGTCGACGCTTTCTAATCTCTTGCGGTTTGAGACCGAAGCTCAAGCCGGGCAGCCGGTTGATGATATCCGTGAAGTATCCAACTATGTTGACGCCATGATGTATGGTTTAGAGCGGCTGGAAACGTTGCCCATGTCGTTGCGTCTGATCCGTGAGATGCACGCCAAGCTCCTGCACAGTGGGCGAGGAGGTACCAAAGATCCAGGAGAGTTTCGCCGCTCGCAAAATTGGATTGGTGGCACGCGCCCCGGTAACGCACTCTTTGTACCGCCACCCGTTACTGAAATGGCCGGTTGCCTGGATGCGTTCGAGCGTTTCATGCATGACGACCAATCGAGGTTACCGGCGCTGATCAAAGCTGGCCTGCTGCATGTGCAGTTTGAAACGATCCATCCATTTCTCGATGGCAATGGCCGTATCGGCCGCCTACTTGTAACCCTATATCTTTGCATGAACGGCGTTCTGCGAAAGCCGCTACTCTACCTCAGCCTCTATCTGAAGTCCCATAGGAGAGAATATTATCGGCTACTGCAAGAAGTTCGGGAACATGGAACATGGAAACTGGGAAGCTTGGCTAGACTTTTTCCTGACCGGCGTCGCCGACACTGCCAATCAAGCGTTTGAGGCTGCTACCCAGATCGTCGATCTTTTCAAGGAAGATCGAGAGCGGATAACCGTAGGGAGTGATAGAGCAGGGTCGGCTCTTCGTATTCACGAGCTTTTCCAGCAGAATCCTTTTCACACAGCGAACCAGATTGTTCAGGTGACGGGTTTGTCCGCACCAACGGTCAACGCCGCACTCGCCGACCTAGAGCGATTGGGCATCGTTGATGAGGTTACCGGACGCAAGCGTGGCCGGGTGTTCAGCTATCGACGATACCTTGCGATTCTAGGAGAAGGCACCGATCCCTTGCCTCTCAATTCATGACAAATTGATGGGCCGAAGGTTCGACTTTCATCAAGAGCAAAAACATCAATCTATTTGACTTTTCCCGCCGGTAACTTGGAATCTCGAAATTAGGCGCTTCGTCTCGCCTTTACATAAAAATATCGATTTATTTCCAACGATAAGGCAACGTCTCAGTGGCATACCGCCCAGCGTATTTGGCTCAGGGGCACAAAATGAGTTTCGTTTCATGGTTCTATCGCAAGCGGCGTGTAATGCTCGATATTTGGCAGAGGTTCGCATCTGGTTGCGGAACGTTCGTGCTTTTGCTTTTCGCGGCCTCGGCCGCTGATTATGCATTTTCGCAACAGGGATATTGGTACGGTCTGTTTCTCTCGCATGTGGGGATCAGTTTCGTTCTACTGACCCTCGCATATAATAGCTTTCAGTCATCGATCGGTGTTCTCGATTCTCGATTCGATGAACGACGTGCGGAGGGTTACGTTAGTGACATCCTGCCTGCGGTGGCGCCGTATGGAAAGCTCGTCGCGGTTGGTGCGATTGCCTGGCTGTTGGAGGATAACCGTGTGGCAATCGTTTTAATGTCTTACGCTGGAGCTGTTATCCTGTTGGGCTTCGTCTTGCTCGCAGTATTTCGATATTGCGGACATAAAGCTCCTGATTTTGTAAGGTTTATGTGCTTTCTATCTCTTAGCTTTCTCGGGTATGGTGCAGTTATTTCCGCTCTGAAAATTGCTGCAGGCCCGAGTTAGCAGACTTGAAATCAGAAAGCGAAGAAGTTTCTGAAGTATCTGAGAAATTCGTCGGGACTTTTTGCCCAATCATTCCCTTGGTTTAGGGACGTTTGCTTGGTTATGCAACTAAGGTTGGTTTGGCGGAACAAGAAGTAACGACTAGCATTCAACTCGATTTCATCAGGAAAAGAACCCCTCCCAGCTGGTAGGGTTTCTCAAAAGACTGAATATTAGCGTCGCTTTGCGCGGGTTCAATTTGGCCGCCGACCAGGCCGCTGCGGCTTTGTGAAAGTTGAAAGGCAGCAGATCGGAGATGTCGACGTTCAGAATATGGCGCAGGTAGGCCAAAGGTTCGACGCCGTAAACCCGACAAGTCAGCGATCGTTCCGTGCCCCTACTATCGGCTCAATCCAAGCCCGCGAGACCGGTTGAGTTGCTGTTTCAGCATGTGGTCGTAGCTCAGATCGGCCATATGCGTTCGATTCACAATGCGGGCGATTGTCTCGATCTGCTCGGCCTGCCTTGCGAGCTCGGGGCGTGCCGCAAGCTCCTCGGCGAACCTGCGAGGATCAGAACTACCAAACCGCCGCGTGATTGCTTCGGCCACCAACTTTGCCTCATCGAGTGCGGCTCGGCCCTCAGGTAACGATCGCAGCTCTTTGATGAACTTGCTTCGCCTCTCGACCGGCATCTTCTCCACCCTGGCAAGGATTTCGGCGCTGCGGGGCGTGAGGCCGGGCACCTCGATCACGTCACGCTGTTCGCGTTGCCACTGTTCGCTCGCGCGCTCTTCTCCCAGCCGGCGCTCCCATACCTCGGAGACATAGCCGATATGGGCAGAGAGAGACCTTGCATAGTGCAGCGCTTCTTTCCGCTCCTTGTTGTTTCCGAACAGACCTGACTTGCCACGTAGCTCCCCGAAGCGCTCTGGCTGCTCGGCCATGGCTTTCGTCATGATATTGCCGTTGCCTTCCTTCTCGGTTATCGCGGTGCGCAGCCTCGCGGCGACGTCCACCGGATCACGGAACACGTGCCGCACTAGAGATTCCAGCGTATCGAATCGCTGATCGATGACGGACATCGCCCTTTGCTGCGCCACCTCTTCGACGCTGCGGTCGTGACGGGTGATTGCTGGCACCAGCGGAGTGGGCTTACCGGGTTGCAGCGGCGATCGCTGGCCGATGGCTTCTGTGGGGGCAAGAACGGCGGCACCGTCTTGCGACATGAGGTCGGACCACCGAATGCGGCTATATCCTCTGTTCTCCTCTGTCCGGTCGTCCCGCCGTCCGTCGTCGATTTTCCGGGCGAACGGATTGCGAGGATCTTTGCTGCGAACAGGGCCGGCCAGTTCGCCGGCATGTTCCTCGTAAACCTGCTGACGCTCTGATGGCCGGTCCTGTTGCTCCCGCACCCGATGGGCCACACGGGACAAAACCTCCTGACGCCCATCTGGGGCGGAAGCAAGTTCAATCTCGCTTTTGACCCCGAGCTTCTCCGCGATGCCCCGCCGTTCGGCAAAGTCTCTGACATAATCCAGCGTGGTTTCCTTCGCGCCGGAACGCGACAGGCGGTTTTCTAACTGCTGGTAGGCCAGTTCATCACCCTTGACGACGCGCCACGAATTGCGCTCGGCCTGCGTACCGTCCGGAAGCGTGACAGGCGTGGCTCCTTCATGCTGCAGTCCAATCCTGTCCCCGATCTTTGGCGATGCCTCCTGCATGGCCCGCTTGAGATCGACGCCCCACACCGTGCGCTGATCGCCCTTGTCATTCTCCAGCGTCACAAAATAGTTTTCTCGCGCCTGGCGATTATGCTCATAGGGAGCCGCGCCGTGATCGACCAACCGGCCCGCATTAGTGAACTCCTGGCTGTCGGCATAGAGCTGCACGCTGTCGCGATGCCTGGTCATGGCAACATAGGTCAGATGTCGATCCATGGTGCTGGACGCCAGCACAAAGGCGCGATCGACCGTCGCGCCCTGGTTTTTATGGATCGTCGTTGCATAGCCGTGGTCGATCGCCTGGTAGGTGTCCGTGGGAATGCTGACGCTATCGCCGCCTCGACCATCGAGCCGTGCGATGATCTTATTCGGCTCGACATGCTCGACCGTGCCCAGCATGCCGTTTTTCACACGGAGGTCGCGGTTGTTTTCGAGGAAGATGATCCGGTCACCGGGGGCGAAGGCGCGTTTGCCGTTATTGGTCTGGAACACGCGTTCTCCAACATCCTCACCATCCCCACTGTCCCCAACGTCGCTCAGCCCGTGGCTGCGCTCCAGCCGCTGTCTGTTCTGAAGTTCGGAACGGATGGCGGCATTGAGGGCGCGCACATCGGCGCGGCGATGCGCCATGGCAACCCGGGTGCCATCTGGATGCTTCTCACTATCGGCAAGATAATCACGCACGATCTTTGCCATTGCCGCGTCGCGGCTTTCCGCAAAGTGGATGTCGCCGTGATCCCGATAGGCGGTAAGGCCCTCGGCCGTCTTGTGGGTCGCAAAGGCAACCGACGCCTGTCTCTGCCAATCATGGCGCTGGCGGCGAATGTCGGAGAGTTCGACATGGCCGATCTGCTCGGCAATCGCCCTGAAGGGGGCGCCAGCCCCGATCGCCTGTAGCTGCTCATGGTCGCCGACAAGAACGATCTTTGCACCGCGCTCTTCAGCCTCGCCGATAAAGCGAGCAAGCTGCCGGCTCCCGACCATGCCGGCCTCGTCAATCACGAACACGTCACTGCTGCCGATCATACCCCGGCCATTGTCCCAGCTGTAAGTCCATGACGCCAGAGTGCGGCTCTCGATGCCAGAGCTTTCCTCAAGACCCTCGGCCGCCTTTCCGGCCAGCGCCGCACCATGGACCTGATAACCTTGATCCTCCCACGCCTTGCGAGCGGCTGCAAGCATGGTGGACTTTCCCGCACCAGCGAACCCGACTACGGCCGCGATGCGTTCTGGCCCCGTAACATGTTTGATCGCGTGACGCTGTTCGTCCGACAATCCTGTTGACGGATCGCTCGCAGCAAACGTTCCGCCAGAGCTTTTCCGGATAGAGCGATCCTGCCTCTCGATTGCACGCGCGACATGGCGAGGATCGACCAGATGGGAATGCGCCTGATGCAATCGCTTCGCCGATCGCGCCATTGCGAGTTCCAGATCAATCATGTCCCGCGTCGAATAGCGCGCGCTCGAAACTTCGCCTGTCTCAGGATCGATGTGCTCAGCCTGGAGTTCCACAAGCGCTGGCGACCCCATGACAGCCGCAAAGGCGTTCTGGAACGTTTGGGCGTCATCGTTGATGTAGCGATGCAAGGTTTTCGCAATATCGTGCCGATCGAACACGCTCTTCTCATTGCTGATCAGTGACAAAACCTGTTCCGGTTTTTGGCGGATCAGCTCGGCATTTCGCCGTGCTGCCTCGTCATCCAGCCGGCAGCGCTCGACTGCCATTCCTTGCTGCTGCATTTGCGACGCATGCACGCCCATATGCCTGGTCGGCGACAATTCAAGACCGCGCTCCGCATGGGAGCGATGATCGATGCGGATATCCAGGCCTTCGCGTTGAAGCTGACGGTTGGCGATGCCTTCCCACGCCTGCCGGATATCGCGAAGCTGTATGTCGGTCGTCGCCATGCCATGTGCCAGCAGCCGTGCGTTCTTGTGCTCAAGAGAGGTTTTCTCGCCAAGGCGGGTTCTGCCAACCTCTCGCGTCGTCATCAGCACATGCGCATGGTAGTTGCGGATGTCACCTTGCTCACCTGGCGAATGGATTGCAAAATCCACTGCCGCGCCATAGCGGTTTGCCAGATCCTGGGCAAAGGCGCGTGCAGCCTTTAGTCGGCCTTCTGGCGAAAGCTCATGCGGGAGCGCGATTTCGAATTCGCGGGCAACGCGGGCATCCTTGCGCTTTTCTGCAAACTCGGCAGCGTTCCACAAAGCCGAACGATCCAAAGCCCAGTCGGCAGCCACGTCTTCCGGCAGCACGATCTCACTATGCTCGACACCCTCTTTCCGGGTGAAATCATGCACGAGGCCATCACGATGATTGATGAGGAGAACCGCGCAACGGTAGGCGGCGGATGCCACAGCGCTGCGGCCGGATGAGCGCGAGACAGGTTTGGTGCTGAGATGATAAATCGCCAACCGAAATCTCCGGTCTCAACGGGGAAATTCAGCGCTCCACTGCGCCGCAAGTCGTAAGTGCGCCCTTGTCTGTTTGCCGACAGCAGGGTTAGCAGCAGCGAACAGCCATTTCGACTACTAGAAGTAGTAGTACCACGTCGGAGATTGCTCGTGCTTGAATAGGCTCTGAAACGCATCAACGAGGCATCAATCGGGGGATGACGATATGCGCAAGCCGATCGCAGAACGTATCAGGCAGCTGGAAGAACGCCGGAAAGCATTGCAGGCGCGGCTGGACAGGCAGGAGCGGGCGCAGGCAACGCGTCGAAAGATTTTGCTTGGATCGTTTCTGCTGGAGCAGTTGCAGCGGAATGATCAAACCCGTCATAATGACGAACTGCGGCAGTGGCTGGCAAAGGAACTTCCGGCCTTTTTTACGCGTGATGCAGACCTTGCCTTGTTCGCAGATATTCTGGAGCCCGCATCATTGCCGGATGTGCAGGATAACAGCGACGACAATGATCAGCGATGATGTTCTGAGTTCTGAAGGAACTCGTCACGGTACTACTCCCTGTCATGGCCTGAAACGGTGCAGGCGAAATGTCCGGCAACTGTTCAGGTCATCGGTCACCTGACGCCTTCTTGTGATGTCAGCCTAACAAGCTCTCAGCCGGTCGGCTTGGCAATGCGTATTCCGGTTTTGCTGTCGAGTACGATATGAAGATCACGGATCATGCCGGCTGCTTGCAGAAGAGCACTGCGCACATCGTCATCCGAGCGCCAGCCCCGCTTAATCGACAAGGCCACGGTGTGAATGTCCACGACACAGTCACGGCCGGGACCGGAGGGAATTCCGATTGTTTGGCGCATGTCGCGGATGGTCGTAACGGCCCGCTCAAGCAGGCGCCGTTTTTGATAGGCATCCAGACGATCCAACCGGTTGGCGTCACGGACAAGCTCGGAAATGAAACTGATCGTCGGAGTCATGTTGCGAGGCTGACGGGTTGGCAGAATAGTGTCAACGCCTGTCGTGCGCAGGTTCGACATCGGCCTAATCTTTATACAGCAGTTGTGATGTCAACGCATCAAGGTCGAGGAGTGCTGTTCGATGTAAGGCTGCCGGAGAACTTTGACAATCAGCTTTCATGTGTCGATGTCGTTGTTAGCTGAAAGCTTTGGCTAATATTGGCCACGGCGGCGCATGGGGTCCGCTGCTTAATATCATCGTCAGGGTTTTGTTGCCTGTTGCAGCGTCTCAATATGCTCCCGGCAGAGTGCCTCGATCAGGACGTGAAGTTCTGCCGTGCGCTCCTGAAGCCACGCAAGCGCTTCTTCGGAAACCTCGAAACGCTTCGAATAGCGCGCCTTGACGTAGGCCTCGTTGAGAATGTTGTACCATGCGGTAAAGCGATGATGATCGCGCGGCCAGATGTCGACCAGCCGGCGATCCCGATCCTCCGAAAGTCCGCGCAGGAATTTGAGGTTATGCGAAGCCGGAGTGTAGTTGGTCAGCGTCAGGAGATAGCAGTTGTAGGCCGTCTCGACTGCCTGATGAAGCTGGAAAGCGGCGATGTTGGTATTGTTATCCTTCAGGGCATAACCAGCCAACTTGATGAAGGTTTGCGCATCAGGAAAATGTCTGCGGAAATGCTCTTCGGCTAGCCGGAGTGCATCGGCAGGGCTGAGAGGTTTCGCCTCAGCCAGTGGTCTGTCATCGAATTCGTAGAGGATGACGCCTTCGCGGGCGAGATCGACGAAGAAGTATTGCCCGTCATGCAAAAAGTTGCTGATCTCGCGGGCGCCATGCGCGATCAGACCGACGGGTGTCTCGATCTCCTTGTCCCACATCAGCCGGTCGGTGGCCTTGTCCCAATATTTCGGGTCGGCCAATTCCTTGTTGCTGACGATGACGAGAATATCGAAATCCGAACGATACCCTTTCGACGTATGCGGCTCGTCGACCCATGTGCCACGGGCATAGGAACCGAACAGGATGATTTTATAGATCCGCCCGTCCTTCTTGGCGTCGGACTTCGAGCGCTCGACAATGCCGGTAAACTCTTCATGGATGATCCGGACGACCCTTTCCAATTCGCGCTGCTTTGTCTGCGGAAGATGTCCGATATCCGTTTTCATGGCCTCACCATCGATTCTTCTGAGGAGATATTCTAGCCGCGATCGGCAGGCTTTTGCTACTCCACATTCTTGCAGGGGTTGTGAGGCCGTGCCTCTCGCATACCGGTCTTCCGTGCCGGGTTCCTCTATCGACGGCCTCTCCTCAGCATGTGATTGATCAGGTTCTATGTCTTAGGCTGGAATGATGATTTCTCGCCGCATGGCTCGGTGAATAATTTGCGCGGTCTTTTCGGTTACACCGGCCTGTGCCGCGAAGGCTGGCCAGTTTTCGACCTCCGTATGCATTTCGCGGATAATTTCTTCGGCCTTTTTGGGCTTGAGGTCGCAGAAAACGCCGAACTGGATAAGATCGGACAGCTCGAAATGATCGCGTTTACCGTTCAGGCTCATCTGGTGCTGATGGGTCCAGCTTCCATCCGGATTGTAGGCATAGCTGACGTCGAACGCTGGTGACAGCCGCCATTCGCCCTTTCGATTCATGAGGAAGGCGATGTTCTTGACGTGGTCGTCCTGATTTCGGACGAGAATGTTGAAAACCGCTCGGCGAAATTGTTGCTCGATGTCGTAAGCGGGAAGGCCGAGGAGCCGTATCGTCTCGACGGCCTGTTCGTAGGAATAAGCTCCCGCCGCGTTGAAATCATAGTGGCGCAAGGCTGCGAGCGACTGCATATGGAGCTTCTGGCCATTGGCGGTGCGATCGAAGCGCTGCGTCATGAAATGCGATCGGCCGCCTTCGTGGTGGACGCGGCATTCGGTCATGTCGATGCCGGCGGCGCGGGCCAGGAGAAAGAAGCCGTACTCAATAAGGCCAAAGCCCTGCGGATCGGCTAGCTCCTTGTCACGATTGTTGGAGATGCCGTCGAACTTCATGAGCCAATAGGTGAAACCTTCACCGGCTTTGACCTGACCGGATCGGAATTCCCCGGTTTTTTCATTCCATGCAAGGATAGCCTTGGCGCGCGCGCCGCCTGCAGACGTCCCGACGCGCAGGATCTCCTGCAGGGTTTCTTGGTCGTCATCGCCCTTGAGGATACCTGCAAGGTTGGCGCGATTGTTGAGGACTTCGTTGGCGAGTTTGGTCAGCGCATCGATCTCAAGGCGCTGGGATTTGCGCGGCCCTTTGAGGATTGTGGGATGAAACTCGAGCGCACCCATGCCGCGCGTACCGATATAACAAAGGCGCTCGACCGGATTGAAGCTGCCGGGTGACCTTCCTTGGGTCACGAGCCATGTATCGATCAGAGCGTTGCCGAATTTGTCAGGGAGGGAGTCGGCGATCATGCCGGGCAAACCCTTGAAGGCGTCACGGGGCAAACCGGGGAATTCGTATGGGTCGGGGCGCAGCGGCATCATGATCGGTGCCAGTTCTATGATGCTTTGGACGAACTCAGGCATGTATTGGAATACGCCGATCGCTCTGTCGTCGAGCCAACTAACTGCACCGATATCTCTCCCCCATAAGCGGACGGTCGCATCCGTCATTGCTCATCCTCCTCGACCCACGCCCAATCGCTGGCTTTTTTTGGGGCTTCTGTCTGCGTTCGTGCGCGCCGCCGCTCGTGGCCGTCATGCTGGACCCGCTCGACCGGTCGAACGTCCGGGTTGGGGAGGATGTCGAGAATGCGATCGCCCAAGTTAAGTGCCCTCAATACGCGGAGAAGGGTATCGAGCGAGCTGTTCCGGCCAGCCTCCAACCGCTTGATGCTCGGTAGCGAAGCTCCGGCCTCCTGCGCCAGTCGTGCTTGGGTCAGGTTGCGACTGAGGCGAACCCGAGCCAACCTGGTGCCTAGATCGCGCATGGTCGTTTCGATGCTGCCTGTCGGAGATTTTTTATTAGGAATCATAGGTGATCCTTTATAGCAAAATTCTTGGCAATCGTATCATATATGATCCGTTATTACTAGGTATTACAACGAAAAGACATAGGATCAAAAATGATCCCTAATCGATGGATATTCAAATAAAGAACTACTTATGATCCCTTATTTTTAAATAGTGAAATCAGAGGATTGAGAAACCCGAGCGGCGATGGGCTGCAGGCGGCAACTGGGTGAATATTCGTCCGCCCGACCGCCGCGGCCTGAGGGGGGTCACCTGCCTGCGCAAGCGGATTTTTGCAGTTATGGATGTTTTGAAAGACATTCGCCTCGGAATATTTTGCCTCTATAAATTCAATTAATACATATATTTGTATATTTATACTTTTTAGATGGAATAAATTTCCCATTGATGGGATGAGGTGGGTGATTGGGTGGTCGCGGTTAAAATGGGCGAGGATGGTGTTCGTAAAACATATAATTTAGTTGGAGCAAGACCTAAAAAATATAAATAATTGTAAGCGCACCATTATTGAGGAAGGTGAGGGCTTTAATTGGTGGGCAGTCAATTTGGCGCTGTGTAAATAGGTGATTTTATATAGATTTTTGCTGTGAGGCGGGCTTGTTTATAGATGAATCCGGAAGGGATATGATTGGGAAGTGGAATGAAAAGGCGATAGAAATTGGTGGCGATCGATTATAATAACAATATCATGATATTGTTA